>JAEUNN010000017.1 GCA_016791085.1 Rhodocyclaceae bacterium
TTCGTGAATACCAGGGTGCCCGCGCCGGTCAAATCCAGCGTGCCGTTATTGGTCCATTGCGTGCCGTTCAGTACCGGGCTGCCGCTTACCTGCACGGCCAGGCTGGTGGCCAATGTACCCGAGCCTATGGCCCCGCTTTGCAGTTCCAGCGTGCTGGTGCCGCCCAGGCTTACCGCGCCCGACAGCGCCCAGTTCGCGCCAGCCAGACGCGCCGACCCGGCGCCGTCGTAGGTGTTGCTGCCGGAGAGCGTGCGCGTGCCGCTCGTGTAATCCACGCGCGCGCCGGCGTCCATGCTGTAGGTCGCGCCCGAGTCGGTGCCGTTGTTGGGCACGAAACTGCCCGCCGTCACATGCACCGTGGCGCTCTGGTTGAACGTCACGTTGGCATTCATGCCGTGCGCGCCGGCGGCGTTCTGCGTGACCAGACCCAGGTTGTCGAAGGTCCCGGCCGCGCCGCCGCCATAGGTGATGGGTTCGGCCGCGCTCGAATTCAGGTTCACGGTGCCGGCCGATGCATTCACGAAGTGGGCGCCGTTCACCAGCATCAAGGCACCGGAACCCACGATGCCCAGCGTCCCGCTATTGGTCCAGGTACGCGTGTCAAGCACGAACGCGCCATCCACGCTGCCGCTACCCTGGCTCAGCAGGTTTCCACTGCCGCCGATCGAACCGCCGGACAGCGCGTAGGGGCCGCTCAAGGTAATGTTGGTCGTGCCGGCCAGCGATCCGCCGCTCATGGTGAGGCCGGGAAGATTCACGTCCAGCCCGAAACTGACCGTGCCGCCGCTTATGTCCAGTCCACCATCGAGATGGGTAAGGCCCAGGAACGACGACTGACCGCTATTGCTGGTGAGGCCGCTCACGGTAAATTCGCTGGCCGTGGTGAGCGAGCCGGCCACATTGACGCTATTTGCGCTCGCGACGTTATTGGCGTTGGCCGTGCCGCCCAGCCCGAACTGGCTGCCCGCCGGCACGCTCAGGCGATCCAGCAATATGGTCAGGGCATTGACGCTGTGATTGCCACCCGTGACCACCGGGCTCGCGGACGCATCGAAAGTACCCAGCCCGAGCAGTACGTCGCCGGCAATCTGCACGTGGTCGCCCGTCGCTGAGCCGGAATTCAGTATCAGGTGCACGCCGCCGCTGGACAGATCGACGCTGGAATTGATCGTGACGGTGCTGCCGTTCAAGCTCAGGCTGGGCGCATTGAGGTTGGCGCTCAATGGTCCATCGACCGATACCTGAGCCGGCGCCGCGACGTTGCCGATCACGATGGCGGCGGCCGTAATGGTTTCCAGTTCGGCACCGCTCAGGCCCAGCACACCGGCGCCATCCGGCACGCCCAGCGCGACGCGCGTGCCGGCGCTGCGCGGCGCCAGGAATACCGTGCCGGCGGCGGCATGGATGCTGCCGCCCAGGGCCATCGCGTCCGCGAATATGCTGATGTCGCCTTCGTTCTGGATGAAGGTAGCGCCTGCGCCGCCATTTTGCGTAAGGCTGTTGGTGGTGATCGTGAGGCTGCCCGAATTGCTGCT
Organism: Rhodocyclaceae bacterium; assembly: GCA_016791085.1. GTDB lineage: Bacteria > Pseudomonadota > Gammaproteobacteria > Burkholderiales > Rhodocyclaceae > JAEUNM01. The sequence goes on from JAEUNN010000017.1 coordinate 1,536, forward strand.
CGGATAACCGATGCGCGCGGCGGCATTGCTGCCGGCATTCAGAACGATGGACCCGGCGGTGACTTCGACCACATTGCCGGTAAGCCCGCTCGCACTCAGGCCCTGGCCGACCACCGAACCGCCCTCGCCGTCGCCGCCGGTAAGACTGAGTTGCCCGGCCACATTCAGATGGATATCCACCGTGGTTTCGGCACCGCTCACGCGTGCCCCCTGGATGCCGGCGCCGGAACGGCCGGTCGCCCCCGCGGCAGATCCGATCAGCGTGACATTGCCGCTGGCGTCTATGGCGCTGTGCGGCGCACCGATGCGCGAACCCGAATCCACACTGGTGCCGACCGCGCCGGTGATCGCGATGTCGTGCGCCAGAATTGTGACCTGACCGGAAAACGACGAAATGCGCGCGCCGTTGCCGGCATCCGCCAGTCCGCCCAGACCGCCGGTCAGTGCGATGTCCGGTCGCCCGGCGATGCTGAGGTCGCCGGTCTGCGCGTCGATGCGCGCGTGATTGATGCTGCCGTTGGACCCGCCGGCCAGATCCAGGCTGCCGCCGGCCGTGCCGAAATCCAGGCTCACCAGGCTGCCCAGGCTGGTGATTTCGGCGAAATCCCGGTCCGCGCCATGGCCGCCCGATAGCGACACCGAGCCGCCGCCCAGCACGTTGATGGTGAGCGTCTTGCCGGCGGTCGGTTGCAGAATTTGCGCGAAATTGCGCGTGTTGGTGCTGGTCCCGCCGGCCAGCGTGAGCGTACCGGCATTGGCGCTGTCGCCCAGCGTGAAACTTTGTCCGCCATCGCCTTCTATCAGCGCGAAATTGCGCGATCCGCCGGCACCGCCGCTCAGCGTGAGGTTGCGTGCCTGCACCGTCTGCAGGCGGGCACTATTGGTCTGCAAAATCATGGCGCGCGCGCCGGCCGTCGAGCCAGGCGCGGTACCGCCCTGCAGCGCGATGTTTTGCGCGCTGACTTGTTGCGTCCCGGCCGCGCGCAGGCTGGCTTCCGCGCCGTCCGCCGCACCGCCATGCAAGCTGATCGCGGTGGCGCTGATGGTTTGACCCGCGCCGGCGGAAATCACGCTGGCCCCGGCGTTGGATGCGCCGCCGACGGACAGCAGGTTGGCGCCCGTGCCGCCGGACAGCGCGAGGGTTTGCGCGCCCGCCGCGGCGATGCTGGCTGCGCCTGCCGATCCTTTTACATCGGCACCGGCACTGCCGTTGATAGTCAAGGTTTGGCCGCCCGTAGCGCGATTCGCGACGGTGGCCAGCCCGCCGGCCGCATCGACCGTCACCTGCAGGCCCTGGTTGCCGCTGCTGCCGTTGATCGTGACGGTTTGCGCGCTGGCATTGCCGGACCCGGACGCATTGTTGAGCAGCGCGGCCTGACTGGGTCCATTGGCGTGCACGTAGAGGCCACCGGCATTGACGATTTGTCCGCCCTCGGCCGCGACGGCCGTATCTTCGCCGGCCGTGGCACCACTATGGATGAACAGGCTGCCGGCGACATCGATGCGCTGCGAAGTCGCGCTCGCCACCGTGGCCAGGCCGGAGAGCGACAGGCTCGCGGCCGTCAGGTGCTGTTCGCCGCCGGCGGTCTGCACGATTTGCGCATTCGCCAGATGGCCGGCGCTCCCGCCGTTGCTGCCCGCCAGCGTCAGGGCCCCGGTGCTGGCGATGAGCTGCGTTCCGCCGGCACTCAACACCGCATCGAAGCCGGCGTCACTGCCGGCAATCAGCGTGATGCTCCCGCTTTCGCTGCCGCTTCCGGCCGTGAGCGACTGCGTGCCGCCGGCTTCCATGGACGAGCGCCCGGCGGCGCCGTTTTCACCGACCAATATGGAGTTGGCAGCGCTGCCCGTCATGCTCAGGGTTTGCGCGCCCAGGGACTCGATGCGCGCGGTACCGGCGCGGCCGATCACGAACACGTTGTCGGCATTGGTCACGCTGATCGATTGGCCGCCGCCCAGATTTTCCAGCGCCGCCAGCCCGCCTGGTCCGTCGTTCACGACATCCAGTCCGCCAGCGCCAATTTGCAGCGTCTGGTTGCCGCTCGCGCTGTTGCGCACGGCGGCTTCATTGCCGCCCACGGCATGGATGTGCAGCGAGGCGGCGGAAATATCCTGGCCGCTGGCCGCCAGCACGCGCGCATGCTCAGCGGCGGCGCTGCCGCTATCCACCGTGATGGCTCCAGTCACACTCAGGTTTTGCGCGCCGCCGCTTTGCAGATCGGTATGACCGTGCAGGGCCAGAGCATTGCCGCTCAGCCGCTGCGTACCGGCACCGGACTGCAGGATTTGCGCGAATACCGGCGTGCTGCCCGCGTTCGAGCCGAACAGGTCGATATCGCCGTCGGCGGTAATGGTTTGGTCCGAACCGGCCACGATTTTGGCCACCGCGGCGGACCCGGCGGTTACGCTCAGCCCGCCGCCGGTAGTGATCGACTGCGTACCGCCCGCGCGTATGAAGCTCAGATTGGCGGCAACCGCACCGCCATGTACGCTAATGCCGCCGGTTTCGCCGCTCAGGCCCGCCACGATGGTTTGTGCGCCTTCCGCGGACAGTTCCGCCGGCCCGCTCTGGCAGCACGAGCCGACCAGCAGGTCGTTG
>JAEUNN010000035.1 GCA_016791085.1 Rhodocyclaceae bacterium
CTGCCCTACCCGATTTACGACCTCGCGCTCGACGCGTCGGGCGATTTCATCTGGGCCGCCACGGGCGGCGGGCCGCTATTGAAACTCGATGCGGCCACCGGCGCCATCGTCGAACGCTATGGCGACGGCCTCACGCAAACCCTGGCCATACAGCCCGGCAGCGGCCTCATTTACATCGCCTCGGGCGGCGGCATAGAAATATTCCACCCGCTCACGGGCAGTTTCAGCCACTTCAGCGACATACGCGTGGGCAGCCTGGCATTCGCGCCGGACGGCACGCTATGGGCCGCGGCCTGGCCGCACGACCAGAACAAGATCATCCGCTTCAGCGGCACGCCGGTGCGGCCGGAACTCATGCTGGAACTGGATGCCGACATCGATTCCATCGCCTTCGGCCAGGACGGCACGGTGCTGCAAGGCATGCTGTTCGTGTCGCACACCAACGAAGCCCTACCCGGCGCCGGCACCGAACTGACCATGGTGGACCTCGCGACCTTGCATCGCGTGGCGCTGGCGAGCGGCGGCTCGCGCGGCGATCAGATCAAAACCACGGCCGACGGCCGCATCCTGATCAGCCAGTCGCATCAGGTGGACGTGCTCAATCCGGTGCGTCCGCCGCAGGTGGTCGCCACCAACCCGCCGCCGGACGCCATCGTGGCGCTGCCCACGGCCAGCCTGACCGTCACCTTCGACCTGGATATGGCGACCGGCTCGGCGTCCGATCCGCATTCGGTGCTCAATCCGGCCAATTACCGCCTGCAGGGCGACACGGCCGGCGTGGTGCCGGTGCTGGGCGTGAGTTACGACCAGGCGACGCGCACCGCCACGCTCAGTTTCGACCCGCTGTTCGCCGACCACTACCAGTTGCGCGTACTGGACGGCATACAGAGCGAAGCCGGGCTGGACCTGGCGGCGCAGTACGACACGCAATTCACGGCCATATCCGATTTGTCCTCGGTGCTGCGCCTGCACTTTTTCAATGCCCGCAGCGACCGCCTGGACGGCACCGTGTCCTATGACGTGAGCGTCACGAATACCGGCGACCACGCGCTATTGCTGCCGCTCATATTGCAGTTGTCGCCGCAGCAGCATTTCGACGGCGAACCGCTGGGCAATGCCGGCCGCACGGCGGACGGCTCCTGGCTCATAGATTTGAGCGACGCCCTGCCGGCCGGCGGCATACTCGCGCCGGGCGCATCGACTCAGGGCCGCACCCTGTCGGTACTTACGCCGAACCGCCGGCCGGTGGCTTTCGCGTCCGGCGTGAGCGGCGTGATCGCCGGCAATCACGCGCCGGAATTCACGTCCAACCCGCTGGTCACGGCGACGGCAGGCAGCAACTACCGCTACCAGCTTGCGTCCGCCGACCCGGATGACGATCCGGTGTCCTATGTGCTTACGCGCGGGCCGGCCGGCATGAGCGTGGACCCCACGAGCGGACTGATCAGCTGGACGCCCACGGCACTTAGTCCCGGCCTCGGCACCGTGGTGGTCGAAGTGTTCGACCGCTATGGCGCCTACGACCGGCAAAGCTACACGCTGCGCGTGGATGGCGTGAATGTCGCGCCGGAATTCGTGGGCCTGCCGCAAACCCTGAACGGCCGCGAAGGCGTGCCGCTGCAAATCGCCATCAACGCCGCGGACGCCGACGGCGACCCGCTCATATACTGGGCCGACCATTTGCCGGCCGGCGCCACGTTCGACGCCACCCGGCAGGTATTCAGCTGGACGCCGGATTTCCATTCCGCCGGCACCTATCCGGATTTGCGCTTCACGGCAAGCGACGGCACGCACCGCGTCAGCCTCACCTTGCCCGTAGCCATCGCGCCCAGCCCGCAGCCGCCGCAATTTTTGCAGCCGCCCGCGCTGACGGCGCTGGAAGGCGACCACCTGAGCTACCAGTTGCAGGCCAGCGACGTGGATGGCGAAGCGCTCAGCTACGCGTCCGACCTGTTGCCGCCGGGCGCTTTCCTGAACCCGAATACCGGGCTGTTCGAATGGACGCCCGATTACACCCAGCACGGGGTGTACCAAATCCCGGTGTCGGTCACCAACGGCCAGGGCACGGTCACCAAAAACCTGCTGATTTCGGTACAGAACGTGAATGGCGTGCCGGAATTTCTGAGCCTGGACAATTTCCAGACGCGCGAAGGTCAAATATTGCTGTTCCGCGCCCAGGCTTTCGACCCCGACAACCCGACCTGGCAGGCGCCCGACCGCGGCGCCGACGGCGCGCTGGCCTATGAAGACGACGCCGGCATCGCCTCGGTCAGTTACAGCGTGTCCGGCCTGCCGGCCGGCGCGACGTTCGATGCCGACACGCTGTTATTCAGCTGGACGCCCGGTTTCGACATGGCCGGCAGCCACAGCATCACCATCACGGCTACCGATAATGGCGACGGCACCGGCACGCCCAATGTGGTATCGCAAACCGTGCAGATTTCCGTGCTGAATGCCAACCGCGCGCCGCAAATCAGTTTTATCGCCAACCAGAGCGTGGACCACGACGCCACGCTGGTGCTGCCGGTCACCACCAGCGATCCGGACGGCAACCCGCTCACGCTGAGCCAGATCGGCCTGCCCTCCTTCGGCAGTTTCACGGACCACGGCGACGG
>JAEUNN010000039.1 GCA_016791085.1 Rhodocyclaceae bacterium
GCCCACTCGGGCAGGCTCACGCGCACCAGAATTTCGCGCACGTCCTGGGGGTTCAGGCCGATATCCACGACCTTGCCGATACGCAGCCCGCGGTAGCGCACCTGACCCTGCAGCGTAAGTCCGCTCACATTGCCGCGCGCCACCAGCAGGTATTCGCGCATGGGTTCGCGCTTGCCGGATATCCACCACACGCCGGCCAGTGCGAACAGGAGCATGGCGATCACGAACACCCCGGCTGCCAGCGCATGCGAGCGATTTTCCATGGCTTCAGTGCGGCGCGTCCCGGCGCTGCCGGCCGGGCGCAAAAAAATTGCGGATGAAAGGGTGGTCCATCGCGACGATCTGCTCCAGGCTGCCTTGCGCGAGTATACGGTGTTCGGCCAGCACGGCCACGCGCGTGGCAAGTGCCGCAAGTGTATCCAGGTCGTGCGTGACGAATACCACGGTAAGCCCCAGCTGCTGGTGCAGCAGGCGTACCAGTTGCACGAAAGACGCGGAACGGTCCGGATCTAGCCCGGCGGTAGGCTCATCCAGCAACAGCAGTTCCGGCTCCAGCGCCAGCGCGCGCGCGAGCGCCACGCGCTTCACCATGCCGCCCGACAGTTCGGCCGGCATGAGCGGCGCATGGCGGGGCTGCAGTTCCACCATGGCCAGCTTGAGCATGACCAGTTCGTGGATAAGATCCTCGTCCAGCACACCCAATTCGCGCAGCGGGAAGGCGATGTTTTCAAACACCGTGAAGGCCGAAAACAGGGCGCCGTGCTGGAACAGCACGCCGAAACGGCGCCGCAGCGCGCGCACCGCATGCGGGTCGCTCGACGCGACCGGACAGCCGAACAGTTCCACGCTGCCGCGCGTGGCCGAGCCCAGGCCTATCATTTCGCGCAGCAAGGTGGTTTTGCCGCTGCCCGAGCCGCCCACCAGGGCCACCACTTCGCCTCGCTCCACGTCCAGATCGAGCCCGCGATGCACCCACACGCCACCCAGGCGGGTGTGCAGGTCACGCACGCGCACGACCGGCCCGCTCATCGCAATATGCCCACACCGCGCGTGGCGATGGCAATCAGCGCGTCGGCCACGATCACCAGCGTGATCGACGCCACCACCGAAGTGGTGGTATTGGCGGCCAGGCTTTCGGTGTTGGGGCGCACCTGGAGGCCGAAATGGCAGGCCGTGAGTGCCACGATCAGTCCGAACAGCGCGCCTTTGGCAGCGCCGATATAGAGGTTCACGACTGGCACGACGCGCGGCAGGGTGGCCACGAAATAGCCTATGTCCAGATCGAGCTGCACCTGCGCGGCCAGCATGCCGCCGGCCAGCGCCACGCTCGAGGTCCACACCACCAGGAGCGGCATGGCCAGCGTGAGCGCCAGCACCTTGGGCAGCACCAGGCGCAGCGTGCGCGAAATGCCCATCGCCGACAGCGCGTCGATTTCTTCGGTCACGCGCATCACGCCGAGCTGCGCGGTCATGGCCGAACCGGAGCGGCCGGCCACCAGCACCGCCACGAGTATCGGCCCGAGTTCGCGCACGATACCTATGCCCAGAATATTCACGATGTACTGGTCGGCGCCGAAATTCGACAGTTGCAGCGCCGACAGATAGGACAGCACGACGCCGATCAGAAACCCCACCAGTGCCGTGACCGGCATGGCCTGCACGCCGGCCTTGAACAAAGTGGCCGACGTTTCGCGCAACGGCATGTCGCCGGGATGGCGCAGCAGATGCAACAGGTCCAGCGACAGGCGCCCCAGCAACCACACCACGTCGCCCAGCTGGCGCGCAAAACTCAGCGCGCGCGCACCGAGCCGCATGACCGGCGCGAGCGGGGACTGTGCCACCAGCGGCTCGCGCGGGCCGACCCCATAGTGCTGCATGCGATCGAACCACTGGCGCGTCCCGGCATCCATGCTCACGCTGGCCGGCAGGCGATAGCCCCAGGCGCGCCAGAGCAGCACGGCACCGACCGAATCCAGCGCGGCCAGGCCGTCCAGATTCCAGGCCGTGGCTTCCGCGGACGCGCGGCGCAGGTCGGCAAGCAGCGCCGGCATGGCGCCGGACAGGCCGGCCAGCGTCCAGGCGCCGCCCAGGCGGGCCAGGCGCCCGCCTGCCTCGGGTGCATCGAGCATTTCTATCCGCGCCGACACGCGCCGCCTCCCTTCGCCGCCCATCGTATTGGAGCGCCCCACGCCAGTGCGGGCGCCAGACCGCATGGGTCGGAATTATATGCGCCGCCTTCGCGGCGCCGAAAATTCGCGGCCGGCGCGCTACCATCGCGCCTGTCCTTTCACCCCCCGGCCCGCCCATGCGCGCTTTGTGCGAACCCGCAAACCTGCTGCCCCACCCGGACAGCGCCGAAGCCGGCGTGCTGTCCTTGCGCGTGGAAATTTGCCGCGACGCCGGTGGCGCCCTGGTGCTCGACTACCGCTTGCGTGCCGACATGGCGCGCATCCGCCTGCCTGCGCCGGGCCCCGGCGGCGCGGCGGACGAACTGTGGCGGCACACCTGTTTCGAGGGTTTTCTGGCCCCGGCCGGCGCACCGGATTACCGCGAATTCAATTTTTCGCCGTGCAGCGCCTGGGCCGTGTATGACTTCAGCGCCTATCGCGCGCGCGGCGCGGACAGCCCGGCGGCCGCCCCGGTGCAGCACTGGGACACCGGACCCGGCGGCCTGCGGCTGGTGGCGCGCCTGCAGCCGGCTTTGCTGCCGCGCGCCGGGGCGGACGGTCAATGGCAGCTGGCGCTGGCCGCAGTCATCGAAAACCGCGACGGCGGCATTGCCTGGTGGGCACTGCGGCATGCCGCGGGGCGGCCGGATTTCCACCTGCGCGCAAATTTCGCGCTAGCATTGCCGGCCTTCGCAACCCCCGCCGGCCCGCCCCCATGAAATTCGGCCTGGAGCGTCTGCTCGCCACTCCTCGGCTGCGCCGCCGCCTGGCCGGCCGCCGCGTTGCGCTGCTCGCACATCCGGCCTCGGTGACGCCGGATTTGACGCATGCGCTGGACGCCCTGGCGGCCTGCCCGGAAATCCGCCTGAGCGCCGCTTTCGGCCCGCAGCACGGCCTGCGCGGCGACAAACAGGACAACATGGTGGAATCGCCCGATTTCACCGACCCGCGCCTGGGCATACCGGTGTTCAGCCTGTACGGCGAAGTGCGCCGCCCGACGCCGCAAATGCTGGACAGTTTCGATCTGCTGCTGGTCGATCTGCAGGACCTGGGCTGCCGCATCTACACCTTCATCACCACCTTGCTGTACGTGCTCGAAGCCGCAGCGCGGCACGGCAAATCGGTATGGGTGCTGGACCGGCCCAACCCGGCCGGCCGCCCCGTGGAAGGATTGAGCCTGCGCGCCGGCTGGGAAAGTTTCGTCGGCGCCGGCCCCATGCCCATGCGCCACGGCCTCACGCTGGGCGAACTGGCACGCTGGTTCATCGCCCATTACCGCCTGGACGTGGATTGCGAAGTGGTCGCGATGCCGCGCTGGCAGCCCGACGCGGCGCCCGGCCACGGCTGGCCGGTGGGCCGGCGCAGCTGGATCAACCCCAGCCCGAACGCGCCCAATCTGTCCATGGCGCGCTGTTATGCCGGCACCGTCATGCTGGAGGGCTGCACCTTGTCGGAGGGCCGTGGCACCACACGTCCGCTGGAACTGTTCGGCGCCCCCGACCTGGACGCCCTGGCATTGCGCGCCGAAATGCAGCGCCTCGCGCCGGACTGGCTGGCGGGCTGCGCGCTGCGCCCGTGCTGGTTCGAACCGACCTTCCACAAGCACGCCGGCAAACTGTGCGCGGGCTTGCAGATACACGTGGACCACCCCGGCTACGACCACCAGGCGTTCCGCCCCTGGCGGCTCATGGCGCTGGCGTTCAAGGCCTTGCGGCGCCTGCAGCCGGATTACCCGATGTGGCGCGACTTTGCCTACGAATACGAATATGAGCGCCGCGCCATCGACCTGATCAACGGCTCGGAACTGTTGCGCGCTTGGGTGGACGACCCGGCCGCAGAGGTGGGCGATCTGGACGCGCTGGCGCGCGCCGACGAAACCGCCTGGCAGCGCGAACGCGCGGATTACCTGCTGTACGCCTGAACCCGCGGAAACGCGCGCAAATCAGGCCGGCTGCGGACCTTCATGACGCGCGCGCACGCGCAGTTCGCGCCCGGCCGACGCCCACTGGCGCGATTCATCCTCGAGCGCCGCGCTGGTGAGCGGGGAATTGGCCATCCAGGCGGCATCGACCTGCACCTGAAAGCCGTTCGGCGTGCGCGACACGGCGAGCGGCGGCCGGCTGGATTCGTCGCGCGCGCGGTGCGCCAGCGCGGCCAGGCGCAGGCAGAAAATGAGCAGCCAGTCCTCCGGCAGCGGATCCAGCGCCAGCACGCGCTCCAGCTTGCCGCGGTGTCCCAGCACGATGCGCGCGAGGCGCGTCTGGTCGCGCCGCGAAAAGCCCGGCATGTCGGCATTGCCGAGGATATAGGCGCTGTGCTTGTGATAGCCGGTGTGCGCCACGGATATGCCGATTTCGTGGAGCCGGCCGGCCCAGTTCAACATCTGCACGTCGCGCTGCTCGCCATCGCCGGCGCCCGGCACGAGCTGGTGGTACAGCGCCAGCGCGGTTTCGGTCACCCGCTCGGCCTGGCGCGGATCGACCTGATAGCGGCGCATGAACTGTTTGACCGTGGCGGTACGCAAATCGTGATGGTGATAGCGGCCCAGCAGGTCATACAGCACGCCCAGGCGCAGCGCGCCCTCGGAAAAGGTCATGTGCTCCAGATTGAATTGCTGCAGCACGCCGGACATGATGGCAAACCCGCCCATCAGTACCGGTATGCGGTCCGGCTTCATGCCGGCCAGTTCGATGCGGCTCACGTGGCCGGCACGCAATAGCTGGGCGCGCAGGCGCTCCATGCCGTCGCGCGTGATGCCGTCCGCGGCCCAGCCGTTTTCGTACAGCAGATCGACCAGCGCCTTGGCGCTGCCGCTGGACGCCACGGCCAGTTCCCAGCCGATCTGGCGGTATTCGTGGGCGATGGCCTGCAGTTCGCGGCGCGCGGCAAGTTCGGCTTCGCGCAGGCCGCGCTTGTCGATGCGGCCATCCGGAAAATAGCGCAGGCTGAAGCCCACGCAGCCCATGTACAGCGACTCCAGCGCAAGCGGTTCGAAATTGCGGCCGATGATGAATTCGGTCGAACCGCCGCCGATATCGACCACCAGTTGCTGCCTGGCCGGATCCGGCAGCGTGTGCGCAACGCCCACGTAAATCAGGCGCGCCTCTTCGCGTCCGCCTATCACCTCGATGGGGAAACCCAGCGCGGCTTCGGCCTGCACCAGAAATTGCGGCGCGTTTTTGGCCACGCGCAAGGTGTTGGTTGCCACCGCGCGCACCGCACCCGGCTCGAAGCCGCGCAGGCGCTCGGAAAAGCGCGCCAGCGCTTCGAGCGCGCGCAATTGCGAAGCACCGTCCAGGGTTTTGTGCGGCGTTAGTCCGGCCGCAAGGCGCACCGATTCCTTCAAGCCGTCGAGCGGATAAATCTGGTCATCCACGACCCGCCCCACCTGCAGGCGGAAACTGTTGGAGCCCAGGTCGACCGCAGCGATCAGTTCGTAGCCCATGGCTTGTTTCCGGATCGAAATCGCCCGCAGTGTAGCACCGGCGGCGCTCTTTCCAGGCGCCGAAAACAGCCGCCAGGCACGGCGCGCGCGCCGCCTGGGCGCGCCGGCGCGCTCAGACCTTGCGCGCCGAGGCGCGCGGCTGCTGCAGCGCGCCCATGATGCGGGCGGCCACTTCGTTGAGCGGCGCGACTTCGCACACCGCGCCGACGCGTGCCGCTTCGCGCGGCATGCCATATACGACGCAGGAAGCTTCGTCCTGGCCTATCGTCCAGGCGCCGGCACGCTTCATGGCCAGCATGCCTTGTGCGCCGTCCTTGCCCATGCCGGTGAGCAGCGCGCACACGGCCTTGGCGCCGGCCGCCGCAGCGGCCGACTCGAACAGCACATCGACCGAAGGCCGATGGCGATTGACCGGCTCCGTGGCGGACAACTCGCACACATACACGCCGGGGCCGCTCCTGCGCACCGTAAGATGCGAATGGCCCGGCGCCAGATAGGCGGTGCCGGCTTGCACGCGCTCGCCGTGTTCGGCCTCCTTGACGTGCAACGCCGACAGGCCATCCAGACGGCGCGCAAAACTGGCCGTGAACATTTCCGGCATGTGCTGCACCATGAGCACGCCGGGCAGGTTTTCGGGCAGGCGCGACAGCACTTCCTTGATGGCTTCGGTACCGCCCGTGGAAGCGCCTATGCAGATGAGCCGGTCCTGGATCACGCCGGGCGGCAGCAGTTCGGTACGCGCCGTGGGCTGATTCGCCGCGGCCTGCGTGCGGGCGCGCAGGCGCATGCGCGCGGCATAGGCGGCACGCAGCTTTTCGTGGATTTCGTCGGTATAGGTCTGCAATTGTTCGGCCGCCGACACCTTGGGCTTGGCCACGAAATCCACCGCGCCCAGTTCCAGCGCCTGCAGCGTGGTTTCCGAACCGCGTTCGGTCAGCGTGGAAATCATGATGACCGGCGTGGGACGCAGGCGCATGAGGCGCGACAGAAATTCTATGCCGTCCATGCGCGGCATTTCCACGTCCAGCGTGAGCACGTCGGGATCGAGCTGTTTGATCATTTCGCGCGCCACGATGGGGTCCGGCGCCGCCCCGACGACGCGGAAATCCGGCGAACTTTCGATCACGCGGGACAGCACCGCGCGCATCACGGCGGAGTCGTCTATGACCAGAACTTTGATGACTGCCATACCATTCCCAGTCGCTGTTGCATCCACTTCACACCAGGGCTGCCGCATCCGGCGCCCTGTGCAGCCGCGTTTCCGTATCCATTGCGTCCGGCCGCCCGCCGCTGGCGGACAGCCACGGACTAACCAAACAGTTCGACATCGCCGGCGACGTTGTCGCGTTTGAGCCGGGCTTCGTAATCGCGTTCGCGGCGCACCAGGGTATCGTTGTGCACGCGCACCAGTTTTTTCACCAGCACTCGCCCGGTGGCCGGGAAGAAATAAACCTTGCGCGGGTATATGTCGAGCAGGTCCTGCGCGACCACCGGAATGTTTTCTTTCTTCATGTAGGTCAGCACGAATTCCGAATTGCGTTCGCCCACATAGCTTTGCGCCATCGAGGCCAGCACGCGCGCACCGCCGAACACCTTGGCTTCCAGA
>JAEUNN010000115.1 GCA_016791085.1 Rhodocyclaceae bacterium
CGGAGCAGCTGCAAGGCCGCATGAACGTGATCCACCTGGCCTATTCCGACCATGAGGTGCAAATGTTGCGCGCGGCCGGCATACAGGGCGAAGTGATCCACTTCAAGAACGAGGTGCGCGCGCGCTGGTCGAAAATGGACCAGGTCGATCCGGAACTGCTGCGCAGCATAGACCGCGACGTGCTGGAACAGACCCGCGGCGCCTTCACCCTGAATGGAATCATCCAGAGCGACCGCGGATTCAATCTGCTGAACAACGAGGAATGCCTGCGCCTCTGCGCGGCTTACTACGAATTCTGGGACCAGTTGATACGCGAGCGTAGCGTAAATTACATCCTCCACGAAACGCCATCGCTGGTATTCAATTTCATAGGCGTCATCCTGTGCTCGAAATACGGCGGTCAATACCTCTACAACATCATGGTGCCGTCCGAGCCCGGTGCGTTCGACTACCTCGCCATGAACGGGTTCGACTTTACCTGCGACGATCTCAATCTGGCCATGGAGCAGGTCCGGCGCGGACAATTGAAAATCGACCACGAGCGTTGCAGCCGTTTTCTCGCCGGATATCGCAAGGACCTCAGCGTATTCCTGGGTAGTTCCATCTCGCGCAACACCCAGTTTCCGCGTCTGTTCGCGATCTGCATGCGCAACATCGCACGCAGCGTGTTGCGGCGCAATCGTTTCGACCGCCATATCGACAACATCGACTATTGGGAAATCCGGCGCAACGTCGCCGGCCAGAAAATCATCAACCTGCTGCGCTACAAATTCCAGGTTGAATTTTCGGACTTCGACCCGACCCGTGCTTATTATTTCTACCCCTTTCAGTTGGAGCCGGAAGCCGGGGTGCACTACCAGGGACACGGCATTTACATGAATCAGGTCAAGCTGATTCAGAACATCGCGGCGCAACTTCCGCCGGGTACCTACCTGTATGTCAAGGACCATCCGCACGACCACGGCTACCGCCCGGCGACGGACTATCTGCGCCTTACCAACATTCCGAATGTTTGCCTGCTGCGCAGCGAAATTCCAGCCAAACAGGTGATTTCCCGAGCCCGGGGCGTCATGACGATAACCGGAACGGCCGGATTCGAAGCAATCATGATGGGCAAACAAGTGTATTGCTTCGGCAAGACGTTTTACTCGAGCTGCCCGCAGGTCACGTATGTACACAATATCCGGGAGCTTCGCGCGGCAATCTACGCCAACGAGAACATCGACTATCGCGACGAGGAAACGCTTTTCCCCTTCCTTACGGCATTTCTGGCTGCCAAGAAGCAGGGGCTCATCGATTATTACGGAGGCCGCGCGTCCAAATACGGTATCGACCTGAAGGAGAATGCCCGCAAGATCGCCCAGATGCTGGTCGACAATGCGAGCCGTTGAGGCGCTGCGTGCAGGCTTGCGCAAGTTTGCCGGGCACGCCCAGTACCGCTATGTGGTCATAAACACGCTGGTCAGCGTGATCGCGTTCGGGCGTAACCTGCTGTTCATGAAAACCCTGCCCCTGGCCGATCTTGGGCAGGTCGCGCTGATGCAGACGATCGTGCTGTTGGTCGGGTTCATTCAGGCTGGCACGATCAACGGCGCCTATATTCTGTTCGCGGAGCGCAAATCCGATCAAACCCAGCTTATCGTCAACATCCTGAATTTGGGCGCGCTGGGCTTGATGGCTGCGGCCGGAGTCGCCGCGACCTTGGGCGCAGGCAGCGCCATGACACCCGTGGTTGCGCCGGAAACCCTGGTTATCGGTGCATTCGCCGGCATACTGACACTGGCCGCAACATGGATGAACAACGCCCTCATTGCGAACGAGGCACTCGCCAAGTCGAACGCCATCAATATGGGTGCGGTGCTGGCCTCGCTATGCGTCGCCGCGATGTCGCTGCAATACGGTCTGAGTGCGGCATTGCTGTCGATGCTGCTGCAGCCGGCGCTGGCAGCCGCCGCGCCACTCATGGTGGAACGCAGCCTTCGTCCCACCTCGCTGCGCGTCGACCCGAGAAGTTTCAGGACGATTTTTTCGCTCGGAATTCAGCCGTTCCTGGGCGCGCTTTTTGTACTCATGACCTACCAGCTGGAGCGGTGGTCCATCGTGTATCTGCTGGGTCAGGAGGCGCTTGGAAAGTTTTACCTCGTCATCATGTACATGACCTTTTTCATACTTATCCCGGCGTCGCTGCTGAACGTGTATTTTCCGCGCGCCATGCGGACCTACCAGGCTGGAAATTACGCCGGATTCCGCAGCATCCTGCGCCGCCACATGCTGGATCTGGGTATCTACGGCATGGTCGCACTGATACTTACCGCACTGCTGCTCCCGTCGGCAATTTCGTTTTTTGTTCCCCAGTTTACCGACAGCCAGAACCTCGTGTTTCTGGTGTTTCCGGCGCTGCTAATATTCGTCTCGCGCGATTGTGCCGCGCTGGTCCTGTACTCGGTCAAAATGACGCGTCCCATACTGGTGTCCGGCGTGATCCTCCTCGTCGCGTACGCGATCCTGCTTGGCGGAGCGGCCATACTCGATCGCTTCTCGCTGGCGGCAGTGACCGTGCTGCGCGGCGTCGCCGTGGCGATCAGCACTGCCTACCTGTTGTGGACTCGTCACGAAGTCATGAGAGGGCTTGCATGAGCGTCTGGCACAGGATGCTGCGAGGCATAGGACGCCCGCTGTTGCTGGGCGCGTATTGGCAGGCGATGAACGTGCTGCATGGTCACCAGGTTCAGGCGTGGAACGTCGGACGGCACGTAAAGATCGGCAGCAAGGTGATTGTCCGCAGGGGTGTCGAGATCGGCTCCGACGTAGTCATCGGCGACTACTCGTATGTTTCCGGACCGCGCACTTATGTCGAATCCGCCCGGATCGGAAAGTTCTGCTCAATCGCCCGGCAGACGGTCATCGGCGTCGGAAATCACGATCACACGCTGGCAAGCACGCACCCGTTCTTCTTTTCGCCCGAGTTCGGTAACATCGTGACTACCCGGCGCGAGTCGACACAGCGCGCCGCCCCGGTGATCGGCAACGACGTGTGGATTGCCGTCAATGCGGTCGTGATGCGCGGCGTAACCATAGGCCACGGCGCCGTCGTGGCAGCCAATGCAGTCGTGACGCGCGACGTGCCGCCTTATGCGATCGTCGGAGGAGCTCCGGCACGCCACTTGAAAGACCGCTTCCCGCCCGACATCGTCGCCGACCTTCTGCGCATCCAGTGGTGGGATTGGACCGAAGACCAATTGCAGGCGCATGCGGATCTGTTTTTCGATACGGAAGCTTTTGTACGGCGGTTCAGATGACTTTTGCACCCGGCCTTCCGGCACTTGACGGCAGCCACCCCGACAGGCTGGCCCGGCCAAGACGCGTGTTGCTTTTTTTGGCCATTTTATTGTCGGGCGGAAACATCCTCATTCCGCGCGAGGTGCTCGCGCTGCTCGTCCTGTTCATGGCAATCGGGTACTTCGGCTTCGCGAACTGGACGGTCAACAAACGCAAGGTACTCGCCTACGGATGGCTGGCGCTCGTGATGGTGCTGGCGTTGGCGCGCCTGCAGGACGCCGACCTGCGCGCAAACCTTATCCGTTTCACCAATTTCCTCATCGCGTTTGCGTTGCTGCAGATTTACTGGGCGGGCGGCGCGAAGCTGAAAGGCGACCTCGTCGTCCTGATCCGGCCCATGGTATACCAGGCCATCCTGACGGTCGCCCTGGCGCTCGTGTTGCCTCCGCTGTTCATACCGATAACGATCGGCGAGGCGGACCTCTATACGTTTCTCGGCATACTCAATTTTCACAGCATTCGGGAAGGTTCGGTCCGCCTGGTCCGACCGAACGGGTTTTTCGTCGAACCGGGCGTGTTCCAGATTTACCTCAATATCCTGATGTTTCTGTTGCTCGCTAGTCGCGTGCGACTGCGTCGCATCTTGCCGGTCATCCTGGCGATCGTGCTGACTCAATCGACGACCGGGCTGATCATTGCGGCCATGCAACTTCTGTACTTTTCGACAGCGCCGCTATTCGCGCGAAAATTCGGGATGAAAGGTGTGCTCCGCATTGCAGTCATCGCGGTCCTGGCAATTCCGGTCGGCTTTTTCCTCGAATCGAATATCGAGGCAAAGCTATTCGGCGAACAGTCGGCCTCCGCCAATGCCCGCCAATACGACCTCATATCCGGCCTGCTCGTGATACAGGCAAACCCGCTCATCGGCATCGGGTTCAATCACGACGCCTACCTCAGTTCCTCGTTCAGCCTGAACCCCGACACAGACTTGCTTGCGGCAGAAAACAAGGAAGGAAGAAACAACACGAATGGCATCCTGATCGCGCTGTACTCGGTCGGCTTGCCGCTGGGCCTGATCTACTTGCTGGCGATGTTTCGCCAGGCACTGATCCCGCATCGTACGCTTTTCGCCGTCATTTTGCTGCTGTCGCTCGGGACCGAACCACTTTCGTTCACACCGCTTTTTGCCTTCTTCGCCTTCAGTGGGCTATGCCTAGGCCGGCGTCATCCAAAGCAACAAGCCGCGCCTGCGCTCGAATCGATGGCACCCAGATACTGAGTTCCAAGCCGAATGCGCTAATCGTCCTTGCCCGGGCGCAGCACGTGCGGCGCAAACCAGAACACACATGAGCATTATCCGCGGCCTGTTTTTCCCCTATCGCCTTCGCAACCTGACGCGACGGATCATATTCCGCTTCACGGTGGCACCGTTTTTCGGCAGCTTCGGTGCTGGATCGGCGGTATTGCGGCCGGTCGGCATAGAAGGCATAAATCGCATCCATATCGGCAACGGCGTTCATGTCGCAGACGCCGCCCTGCTGGCCGCGGTCCCCCATACCGGTGCCAGCACCTGCGTCCTCCAGATAGGAGACCGCTGCAGTTTCGGTCGCAACAATCATATCTACGCCACGTCCAGCATCGTATTCGAGCCGGAAGTTCTGACCGCCAACAATGTCTATGTGTCGGACAACGCCCACTCGTACCGCGACATCCATCGCCCCATCATGCATCAGGGCGTGACTCAGTTGCGGTGTGTGCGCATAGGGCGCGGCACCTGGCTCGGACAGAACGTTTGCGTGATCGGTGCAAGTATCGGCAGGGGCTGCGTCATCGGAGCAAACTCGGTCGTGCTTGCCGACATTCCGGACTATTGCGTTGCGGTCGGAGCACCAGCACGCGTGGTACGCCGATTCGACCCAGCCTCCGCAGACTGGACCAAGGTCGCGACAGGTCCGACTCCGCCGTACGGCGAAACAGGCTGACGCAATGCAAATACTTTTTTTCGGTCTGGACTACCACGACTATACGCGCAACATCATCGCCGAAATGCAGGCGCAAGGCGGCGCCGTCACGTACGTCGACATCCAGCCGCGCAGCCTGTTGTTCAAGGTCGGGCGCACGCTCGCGCCGGGCGGCTATGCGCGCTATCTGGAACGGCATCACGGCGCGGCCGTGCAGGCCGCGCGCGGCCAGGCGTACGACAAGGTGGTGTTCCTGCAGGCGCATCAAATCAGTCTCGCCAACCTCGCGCGGTTGCGCGAGCAACAGAAGAACGCGCAATTCACGCTGTACAACTGGGACGCGCTGAGCAATCACGACTACCGGCCGCAGGCGCCGTTTTTCGACCGCGTGCTCACGTTCGACCGGCGC
>JAEUNN010001215.1 GCA_016791085.1 Rhodocyclaceae bacterium
TTCATGATGGCATCCCAGGTTTTTTGCACGTGCATGCGCGAAAACCCCGAATACAGCGCCTCGAAGGTCGCCGAATTCATGGCCGCCGCGCACAGGCTGCCGCCGGCCAGGAAGGCGATGTAGGACACGCCGCCGAACAGATCGAGATTGCTCGGCAACAGCGCGCCCACGCCATAGCCGAAACCCAGCATGTAAATCATCGGGTCGGCCAGATTGCCCAGCACCGACGGCACGGCCAGTTTGCGCCACACCAGGAAATTGCGCTGCCATACAGCCAGCGTGCGCGCGGTCGGACGCGGCGCGGAAAAATGCAGCATGGTTCAAGTCCTCGCTAGACCGGCAGGGGTCAATCGCGCAATTCGCGCCCGGTGAGCTTCAGGAACACGTCTTCCAGATTGGCCGGGCGGTGCAGCGAACGCAAGCCGGATTGGCCGGCCAGATGTTCCAGCAGCCCGCGCGCGTCATTCACGTAACAGAACGCCGTCTCGCCGCTGATTTCCGCGCGCGCCGCGTACGCCGCGGCGTGCTGGGCGACCCAGGCGGCCACGCCGGCACCGTTCCAGTCGCCATACACCTCGACCACGTGCGGCTCTATGTGTTGCGCGATCATGGCGCGCGGGCTGCCTGCGCCGATGATTTTGCCGTTATCCATGATGGCCAGCCGGTCCGCCAGGCGTTCCGCCTCGTCCATGAAATGCGTGGTGAGCAGCACCGTGCGCCCCTGCTGGACCAGGCGCTTCAGACGGTCCCAGATCAGGTGGCGCGCCTGCGGATCGAGGCCGGTCGTGGGTTCGTCCAGCACCAGCAGTTCGGGGTCATTGACCAGCGCGCGCGCCAGCGTGAGGCGCCGCTTCATGCCGCCGGACAGCGCCTGGATGCGCGCCTCGGCCTTGCCCTCCAGGCCGGCGAATTCCAGCAGGGCCGGCGTGCGCGCACGCACCTGCGCCGCGCTCAGCCCGAAATAGCGCCCGAACACGAGCAGGTTTTCGGCCACCGTGAAATCCGGGTCGAGATTATCCATTTGCGGCACCACCCCCACACGCATGCGCGCCGTGCGCGCCATGGCGGGCACCTCGTAGCCGCACAGGCTGATCGCGCCGGATGCGGCTTCGGTAAGCCCCAGGCAGCAGCGCAAGGTGGTGGTTTTGCCGGCGCCGTTGGGTCCGAGCAACGCGAAACATTCGCCGCGCGCAATGCTGAAACTTACCCCGCGCACGACTTCCTGGCGCCCGTAGCGCTTTTTCAGGTCGCGAACGACGAGCGGCGCGGCGCCGCTGTCCGGCACGGTCAGTCTTTCCAGGCGCGCAGGATGATGTCGCGCAACAGGTTGAGCCGGCCGTGGAAAAAGTGGTCGGCGCCGGGCACCAGCACGATGGGCAGGTTTTGCGGACGCGCCCATTCGATCACATTGTTGAGGGGTACCGTTTCGTCCACCTCGCCGTGGATCACGATGGTATCGGCCGGCACGTCCTCGGTGGCGTAATTGCGCAGTCCCGGCACGGAACCCGCGGCGGCGCCCACCAGCACGATGCGCTTGGCCGGCTTGCCGGATTCGGCCAGGCGCCGCGCCACGCGCGCGGTCACGAAGCCGCCGAACGAAAAACCGCCCAGCACGATGGCGTGTTCGCAAAAGCGCTCGCGGCCGTAATCGAGCACCGCCATCATGTCCTCGGTTTCGGCGCCGCCGTTGTCGTGTTCGCCCTCGGATTTGCCCACGCCGCGGAAATTCGGCCGCATGGCGACATAGCCCAGGTCGCGGAAAGTACGCGCCAGCGTGTGCGCCACCTTGTTGTCCAGCGTGCCGCCATAGAGCGGATGCGGGTGCGCCACCAGCGCCAGCCCGCGCGCCTCGGCCGGAATGTCCAGCGCCAGTTCTATATTGCCGGTCGGCCCGGGGATGACGATGCGTTCGGTCGTGGATCGGGTCATGGTTATTGTGTCCGCAAGCGATGGTCAGATGCGCAGGCGTTCGACGATGCGCCCGTGCTGGAGATGTTCGCGAATGATTTCGTCGATGTCTTCCCTATCGACATAGGTGTACCACACCGCCTCCGGATACACGACCAGCACCGGGCCGAGATCGCAGCGGTCCAGGCAGCCCGCCATATTCACGCGCGCTTTGCCCTGCCCCGCCAGCTTGAGCTCTTTTACGCGCTTCTTGCAGTAGTCGCGCATTTCGGTCGCGCCGTGGTTGTTGCAGCAGTTTTCACCTTCGGCGCGCTGGTTGCAGCAGAAAAACACGTGGTGTTTGAAGTGGCTCATAATCGAACCTGGGCAAAACGGAGATTATAGGCTGCGATAGCCTGCGGCCGCTGGGGTTCCATTGCATGGCTGACTACACGCTGATTATCGGATCGAAAAACTACTCGTCGTGGTCCATACGCCCCTGGCTGGCATTGAAACACCTGGGCCTG
>JAEUNN010000166.1 GCA_016791085.1 Rhodocyclaceae bacterium
CCGGCGATATAGCCGATCACCACCATGTTGCGCGCACGGTTGGAGCCGGTGGCGTGTTCCGACAGTTCGCGCAGCGGCACCGGATAGGGAATTTGCGCCGGGCGGATGTGGGCGCTCACATGTGCGGCTTCGGCCAGCGGCGCCACCGAATTGGCTTCGTAAATGACCGCGCCATAGTCGCGCGCTTCGCCCAGGTGCGGAATGCCATGCTCGTCGTTCAGGCATACCAGGATGTCGGATTTCTGCTTGAGCGAATAAGTCTGTTCGGTGGTCGCGCGCAGGCGCGCCACGCACTTGCCGAAGCCGCGAATTTCCGCCGGGTAGGCGTCGAACGCGATGATGCGGTAGCCGGCGCCGGCCAGCGCGCTGCGCAATATGTCGCCGGCTGCGATGGTACCTTCGCCGGCCGATCCGCAAATGGCGATCTGGATATCGGTGGTGTTCATGCGTACTCCCAGAACGGCGAGTGGAGGCGGCCGTCGGCGCAAAGTTGCAGGCTTTCGTCCTGGCTCGGCACCCAGGGTAGGCCGGCCCCGGTGACATTGAGCGCCGCCAGTTCGCCCATCGCGCGCACGTTTTTCCAGCCGTGGTAGAAGCGATAGCGCTTGTCCGCGTCGGACCATATCTGGCACACGTCGCCGGCGGCATAAATGGCCTCGTTGGTGGTGCGCAAGTCGGGTTGGACCAGCAGGCCGCGCTCTATGTCGGCCCCGGAGCCCAGCATGTAATCTATGGCCGGCGCGATGCCGAAAAAAGGCATCACGATGTCCGCGCCAATTTCCGATCCGTCGTTGAACACCAGCGTGCGCGCCGGCCGGCCGGCGCCCGCGGCGCGCACGGCCGACATTTGGCCGCGCGGCTCGGCATCGATCACCGTGAAGCCCATGCCGCGCAGGGCGTCGAAATAGCGCGGGCGCAGGGCGGCCGTGACTTCGTGCGGCCACAGCAGGTGCTGGTCGGCCACCACGCTGACCCGGTAGCCGGTCGCCAGCAAGGTGCGCCCGAGGTCCAGTCCCGTCGTGTCGCCGCCCATCAGGACGGCATGGCCGCCGGGCGGCAGCGCGTCGGCGGCGGCCACGGCATCCTGAAAGCTCGCAAAGCCATGCATGAGCGGGCGGTATTCGGCCAGTTCGGCCGGGATATAGGGCGATGCGCCCGAGGCCACCAGCAAGGTGTCGAAGTGCACGGTTTCGTTGTGCGCCAGCGCCAGGGTGCGCCGCGCGCCATCCACGCCGGTCACGCGGGTGGCGCGGCGCAGGCCGATACCATGGTCCAGGTAATATTCGGGCGCAAAGACGATTAATTTGCGCCAGTCGCGCTCGCCATGGAACACCCGCGGCAAATCGTAGCGGTTGAAAAACGGCAGCTTGGATAGCGTAATCATGGTCACGCGGCTATCCGGGTCGCGCCGGCGCAGGGTTTCGGCGGCCTGATTGCCGGCCACGCCGCTGCCTATGATGACGTGATGGCGAGCCTGGTTTGCCGTGCCCATTACAGGTCCACCTCGGCGAATTCGTTGCGCGTGATGCTGATGCATTGCACCGGGCAGGCCTTGAAACAGGCGCCGCAGCGTATGCACTCGTTGTTGTCTATCCAGATTGCGCCGACCTGATTCCACTCTTTGGCTTCGCGCAGGGTTTCCGTGCTGCCGTCCGCCGCCACGTCTACGCCGCTCACGAGCTTGATGCAGGCGCGCGGCGCAACGTCCATGCAGGCACGGCAATAGATGCAGCGATCGACGTCGATCTGGTAGCGCAGATTGCACAGATAGCAGCGCCGGGCTTCGGCTGCGCTGCCGGCGGCGCCCAGCCCCAGCTCGACCTCCAGCGTGCGCGACTGATTGCGTTCCGCCAGGGCCGCCGTGGGCATTTCCTGGCGCGCGATGAAATCGAACTGGCGCTCGCGCAGGGGCTGCGCGACCGGCACGATTTTGACCACGCGCTTGCGGCGCGGCCGTCCCATGAGCCAGGCATCCAATTTGGTGGCCGATTCACGCCCGCGCGCTATGGCCTCGATCACGGTGGCCGGGCCCGTCACATAGTCGCCGGCGGCGAACAGGCCCGGCACCGAAGTCATGCCGTCCGCGCCTATGCGCACGTTCTGCCAGCGATCGAGTTCGACCGCAACGTCGAGAAAATCATTGACGGTTTTCTGGCCGATCGCGATCAACAGCGTATCGCAGGGTTCGACGAATTCCGACCCTGCTATGGGAATCGCCACGCGGCGCCCGCCCTCGCGCCAGCCGCCCAGGCGGTTCTGCACGAAGCGCACGCCGGTGAGCCGGCCGCCGGCGTCCAGTTCGATGCCGACCGGGGTGCGCAGGCCGCGTATGCGTATGCCTTCGCGCTTGGCCTCGAAAATTTCTTCCTTGGTGACCGGTATGTATTCTTCGGCCGTGCGGATATGGATGATGACTTCCTGCGCGCCCAGCCGCGCGGCGACACGGGCGCAGTCCAGTGCCGTGAAGCCGGCGCCGACCACCGCCACGCGGCGCCGCACGGTTTTGGTATCGCCGCGATGCAGCGCCATCAGGAAGGGCAGGCCGTGCTCCACGTCCGGACAAACATCGGCCGGGTCGCGCCCCTTCCACTCGCCCTGCAGCGGCAAGGGCAATGGAGCCATGCACCCGGCGGCGAGCAGCACCGCGTCGTAGTCGCGCAGCAGATCCGCAAGCGGCCTGCCGCTGCCTTTCCCGACGGCGTGGTCCAGGTAGAGCAGGACGCCCAGGCGCAGCGCGTTGCGCAATTCGACCTGCAGAATGTCGCGCGGCAGGCGGAAGTCCGGTATGCCGTAGCGCAACATGCCGCCGGGCTGGGATTCGCGCTCGAACAGCGACACTTCGTGGCCCAGCATGGACAAGTCGTGTGCTGCGGCGACCCCGGCGGGGCCGGCGCCGACTATGGCCACGCGCTTGCCGGTGGGGCCGTACAGGCGCTCCGTGATGCGGTGGCCGGCCTGCTTCAGATCGGCGGCGGAGCGCTTCAGGTTGCAAATGCCAACCGACTCGCCATTGCCCGGCCAGCCGTGGCGGCAGGCCGCTTCGCAGGGCCGCGAACAGATGCGCCCCAGCACGCCGGGCAGCACGTTCGCTTCCCGATTGATTTCGTAGGCGTCGCCGTGCCGGCCTTCCGCGATGGCCCGTATGTAGGCCGGCACGTCGGTGCTTGCCGGGCAGGCGTGTTGACAGGGAATATTGCGCGCCACCCAGCCCACATCGCGCGCATCTTCGGAATAAACAACTTCGGACGTGGCGGGCTGCACCCCACCCGCATGCTGCCGTTCAAGCGCGACGGACATGGTCTCCTCCAGTCCGGCCCGGCCTCTTTGTGCGCCAGTGCCGTATTTGTAGCAAGCAATATAAGGATCGGGAAATGCCACGCTTTGCGCTGGCTCAATAATCCGTCAGATAGGCAGACGAGCGGCGCGGCGCGTCCGGGCTAGCACATTGCCATCGTGCCGGCGGCACTGACGGGTGCGCACGACCCGCTGCCAACCCCGTGGTCCGCAGCGCCAAGGCCGGCGTAGCGGCCGGTCCGGCTTGCCGCTACCGCGCGCGATTAGTTGGCCGGCCAGACAGCGCGCGCGTGGCAGGCCGGCTGCGGCACGGTGCGCCGCAGGCGGCCGCCGCGGTCCGTTGCGCTACCTGGGCATGACGCGCCGGACATCAAAATAGGATCGTGAGCGGCCTGCGCCTGGCAGCTTGGCGCGCGTCCCTGCGTGCGGTCAGTCCATGCCGCGACGGTGCTATAAACATGCAGGGCTTTTTGGCGGGAGGGCGGCAGCCGGCCCAATCCGTTTGGCCGAACCGCGCCGGCCGGGCGTCAAAATAACCCTGCCTAGCGGGCCCTGCGTTCCAGCGGGGCGCCGGCACGCGGCCGCCCGGGCGCCAGGCGCAATGCGGCTGCTGCGGCATGGAACCGGGTGCGCGTCGTCCTGCCTGCGTAACGGCAGCAAGCCTGGGCGCGGTCATCCGTCACGGGTGGCTTGCTGATTAACAGCAGCAACACGTCCAATGTCCGGCCGTTGCTTAATACCGGCAGTGCCGGCAGTGCACAGCGCGTGTAAACGGGACATATGCGAGCGACTTTGCGGCAAGGAGCGCCATGCCAGGCAGACCTCCGCAACCCGTCGTACGCGGCACGGCGCCCCGGGCCGGCGGCACGAATCGCTTGCCGATCCGGTGGCACTTGCGCCGTGTCCTGACTATATTCACGTTCACGGGAAATTCGCTTCCAGGACGGCGGGGGAATCAGGTGCACAATAAATTCAGCGTGGCCGGCTTGGCGGCCGCAATCTGCATGTCATTAGTCGGGGTGGTCGCCGCCCGCGCGGACGTGGTCATATCCGACCGCGGCGTGTTCGAGGTGATCGTCGATACCACGTCGCTCATGGGACATCCGTCCGCACCGTTTTTCATCGAATTCCAGCTTAACGACGGCCTCGGCACGGGCGACACCAACAATACCGCCCTGCTGTCCGATTTCGCATTCGGCGGCGGCAGTCCGGTGGGTACGGCGATGCTAACCGGTGGCGCGAGCGGCGATCTGGGCAGCCACGTGGTCATTGCGGATGATCAGTTTTTCAACGAATTCATACAGGAGTTCGTGCCCGGCAACCGCTTGAGCTTCCACGTCGAGTTGTCCACGGCCATAGACCCCGGACCGCAACCCGATCAGTTCTCGTTCGCGATACTCGATTGCAGCCTGGTGGAAATTCCTACGCTGGGGCCGGCCGACGCGCTGGTGGTCGCGGATATCGATGCCGACAACCCCGTCGTGCGCAGTTTTGCCGGTGATGCGAGCCGCCTCACCGCCTGTGCCGGCGAGCCCTTGCCCCTGACGGCGCCGCGTATTCCAGGCGCGCCCGAGCCGGGCATGGCCTGCCTGATCGCCTTGGGGCTGGCGACGGCCGCCCTGTTCCGGCGCAAGGCGGATTTGTCCCAGCCGGGCTAGCGGGCCTTTCCGCCGTCCCTTTCCATTGCCAGGAGGGGTTGCCATGTTCACGCCGTATTCCAGCCTTGCGCGATACCGGGCATATCTGTTTGCCGCGGTTGCCGCGTTGTGCGCGACCGGCCTGCCGGCCGCGCCGCTCGACGACATCAACCAGTATGCCGACCGCTGTGCCGCCGAATTGGGCGCCGGTGCCGGGGCCTACATGCCGACCGGCCTGTTCCCGAACCCGCCCGACTTCACCGGCACCATCGCGGTGCCCACGTTCTGGAACAAGAAAGCCATTACTTACGAACTGGCCAGGAAAGATACCGGCCGGCGCTGCAGCGATGCGGGTGCCGGCTGCAACGCCGGAAATTCGGAATTCGAATTCCTGTTCGACGGCCTGCCCGGCAACCAGAAGGATGTGGCGCCGGACGGTAGCGCCTCGCCCGGCCTCGCGGCCTATCCGGATGGTGCCAACCTGGCCGGGCGCATCAAGTCCAAAGCCGACCTGAAGTGCGATTTCTGGTCGCACGTGAATAGCGAGAACGGCTGCCTGCCCGGCCAGCGCATCGTGCAGCGCGACGTGGGCAGCTGCAAGGGCGGAACCCGCAACGGCGCCGCCTGCACCGACAACGCGGACTGCGGCAACGGCGGAAGCTGCCGCGAAAAAATCACCTGGACCATGATATTCCGGCGCGCCCAGCCGGTGCAGGCCGGCGCGAATTTTGCCGACGCCGCGTCGAAAGAATTCCATCCCTATTACTTCAACAACATGGACGTGATCGCGTTCAAACGCGATACCGGGGGCACCTGCTGGTTCGATACTTTCCAGGTCGACCGGGCGGCCGGCGCGAAAAAACTCAGCACCACCAAAAACGAATGGTGGAGGTCGCGCGTGGGTGGCGTGGATTTTGACGGGCCGGCCGGCATACCACGCCCGGGTGGCAAGGACCTAGACAAAAAAGCCCGCGCCAGGGAATTCTGGAATGCCCCGCGCGATGTGAAGGATCCCGCGTTCAGCGGCACCGACCTGAATACCAACGTGCGCGAGCGCTGCACCGCCTGCCATGGCAACGGCCCGGTCATCACCAGCCGCTGGCTCAATGCAGGCGGGGCCATTGTGGGCCGCATAGGCGGCGAAATACCTTTCTGGCATGCCGGCTTGCTGTTCGCCAATCCGAGCTTCAAAAAATTCAGCGAAGGCACGGCGCCGGCGCCCGACGCCACCGCAGCCTGCCGCGGCTGCCACAACTATTGGAGCACCAGCGCGCAAACTTCCCCGGGCGGCCTGCTGGCGGAAAGAATGGTGCATGACGCGACGGCCTGGATCAATTTCAACGGCTTCCTGGCGTCCAATTACCGCAAGCAGGTCGATGACGCCGGCACTGCCTACGCCAAAACCTGCCGCGGCGGCGGCGTGACCAATGCCAAGGAGGGCACGCCTTGTGCGGCGGACGGCGACTGTGCCGGCGGGCGTTGCGTGGCCGGCCAGAACGCCGGAATAATGCGCGAAATGCCGCACCCATTTACCGGTACCCCGGCCGGCTGGGAGGCATCGGTCAAGCCTGCCTATGACCTGATGGCCAACTGCAACAACGTGTGCGTGGGCGGTCTGGATCGCGGCGAAACCTGCGCCAACAACGCCGAATGCACCGGCCGCATGGCTTGCGACGCGGGCGGCAATCTGGGCCTTCCCTGCACCGCGGCGGCGGATTGTCCCGGCGGCGCATGCACCAACAAGGCCTGCACCGGCGCCGGCGCCCTGAACGGCCGGCCTTGCACGGCGAACGCGCAATGCGGTGCGGGCACCTGCGGGGTCGGCTCCTGTCGCATCGTGGGTGCCGGCTGCGACAATCGGGTGCAGGCACAGGTGCCGGCGTTTTTCGGCGCGCAGGAAAGGACCCAGTCCAATCCGCCGCTGGAACAGCGCATCGAAGCGCCGCTGCAGGCCGTCAATTTCCGCGTCGCCCGCACGACTTGCGTGGTCGCCGCGAATGGCGCCGAGAACTGCGCGATCCAGACCACCTGGCAGGACCCGACGCCGGCGGACCTGAAACTGGACGAGGCCAGTTACCACGCGGCCGACCTGTATTACCTGGAAAAGCACTCGGTCGCCAACCAGGCCGGCCAGGCACCGGCCACGAATCCGTTCTGCAGCGCCACGCTCACGCCCGCCAATGCCACCCGAACCAATGTCGCCGGAAGCAACTGGGCCAAAAACCATCGCGTGCCGGATTTGCAGGCGGATTGTGTGCACACCGAGGTGCGTTTGTGCGGCGGCTACGAATTCGACAGTTTCCCGGGCGCCAATGAGGCGCACGCGCCGGTCGATTCCAACGACGCCGGCCAGACCGGGCGGGTGGTGACCGCCTGTGCCAATGGGGTGCAGGCCAGGCGCGGCGGCTTCCGGCTGAATCTCGCGAGCGGGCGCTATGTGCAGTCGGTGACGCTCACCAATCGTGCCGCGGTGGCGGCGCCCGGGCCGATCAGTTTCATGCTGTTCAACCTGAGCGCCAACGCCACGCTGGCGAACGCCGGCGGCGCCACCAGTATCGTGCAACCGGCCGGCACCCCGTACGTCAATGTGGGCGGTCTGTCGGCGGGCCAGTCGGTCACGATCACGCTGGAGTTCTCCAACCCCAGCAATGCCGGCATCACCTACGACGCGCGCATACGCGCGGGCCCCGGCGATTTATAGCGGCTGGCCGGCGCCGGCGGGAAGTCCCGGCGCCGGTGTGTTTATTTGACCTTGATTTCGGTCCACATGCGCGACATGAGGCGGCGTTGTGCCGGTTCCATGTCGCGCAGCATTTCGAGCCGGGTCAATTCCTGCGGGGTCGGGAAAATCGCGCGCGTCGCGGCGATATCGGGGCGAATGTAGGGCAGCGCGGCGGCGTTGGGATTGCCGGCGCCGATCAGGTTGGATACGTCGGCGGCGTGGTCGCCCTGCTGCATGAAATCGATGAAGCGGTGGGCCAGTTCGGGGTGCCGCGACGACTTGTGGATCACGAAATTATCCACCGCCAGCACGGCGCCTTCCCTGGGTATGGAAAAGCCTATTTCAAACGGCCGGTGCGCGGCCTGTGCGTCGGCCCGCGCGCGGAACATGTCGTTGGAGTAGCCGTGGGCGACCCAGATATTGCCTATCGCCAAATCCTTGATGTAGGTGGAGTTGGAAAAGGTGGCCCAATAGGGTTTGGCGCGTATCAGCAGGTCGCGCGCGGCGCGCCAGTGCGCCGGATCGGTGTCGCGTACCGAGTGTCCAAGATAGCGTAGCGCCGCGGCCATCAGTTCGCGCTGGCTGTTCAGCACCGTCACCTTGCCCTTGAGCTTTTCCAGGTATCTGGGCTCGAATATGAGCGCCCAGGTGTCGGCAGGCAGGCCCAGTTCGGCCAGCCGCGTGGCGTTGTAGCCGATCAGCGTGACGGTGCTCGCATAAGGCACGGAATAGCGGTTGCCGGGGTCGTACCAGGGGTTCAGATAGGCCGCATCGAGATTGGCCAGATGGGGCAGCCGCGCCGGCTGCAGTTCGCGCAGTTCGTGTTTGCGTATCAGGGTTTCCACGGCATTGCCGGTGGGCACCAGCAGGTCGTAGCCGGCCGCGCCGGCTTCCAGTTTGGCCAGCATTTCCTCATTGTCGGAATAGTAGTCCTGCTTGAGGCGGCAGCCGCACCAGGCTTCGAAACGCGCGGCCGTGGCGGCGGAAATGTAGTTGTTCCAGATGTACAGGTATAGCGTGTCTTCGGCCTGTGCGGCGGCCGCGGCCAGCGCCAGCATCAGTGCCACTAAACGCATCATCACGATCGGGCGCGCAGCGTTTCCGGCGCGAAGCGCGCAGCCAGCACGATCAGGCTCAGCGTGAGCGCCATGAGCAGCGTCGATACGGCATTGACTTCGGGCGTGACCGCCACCTTGATCATGGAATAGATTTGCAGCGGCAAGGTCGTGACGCCTACCCCGGCGACGAAAAAGGTGATGACGAAATCGTCTATGGACAAGGTGAAACTCATCAGAAAGCCGGCGATGATGCCGGGCAGGATGAGCGGCAGCGTGATGCGCACGAAACTTTGCCAGGGCGTGGCGCCGAGGTCGCGCGCGGCTTCGAACAGGCTGTCGTCCATGCCGGCCAGCCGCGCGCGCACGATGATGGCGACGAAACCTGTCGAAAAGGTGACGTGCGCGGCCAGGATGGAAAACAGGCCCAGCGTCAGATCCAGCACTTGCCGGAAAAACAGCAGCAGCGACACGCCGAGCAGAATTTCCGGCATCGCCACCGGCGTGAGCACCAGGAACGCCAGCAGCGGCGGGCGCCAGCGCTGCATGGCGATGCCGGCCATGGTGCCCAGCACGGTGGCGGCGGTGCTGGCGGCGAGCGCAATGAACAGCGAGTTGGCAGCGGCCTGCAACATGTCCGTGTCGTTTGCCAGCACCCGGTACCAGCGCGTCGTGTAGCCCACCCAGGAAGCGTTAAGTTCCGAATCGTTGAACGAAAACAGCACCACCACGGCGAGCGGCAGGTACAGGAATGCGTAGGTCGCGAGCGCCGCGCCCCACAGCCAGACGCGCCGTTTCATGGCCGCCTGCGCCGCCGCGCGGCGGCTGCGGACAGCGCCGCCACGCCCAGCACGGCCGCGGTCAGCGCCAGCGACAGGGTGGCGCCCAGCGGCCAGTCGCGGTTGTCCAGAAACTGTTCCTTGATCAGATTGCCGATCAGGATGTCGCCGGTGCCGCCCAATAGTTCCGGCACCGCGAACATGCCCAGCACCGGAATGAACACCAGCGCCGAGCCGGACAGCACGCCGGGCAGCGACAGCGGCCAGGTCACGCGCCGGAACCGCGTCCAGGCCCCGGCGCCGAGGTCTTGTGCGGCTTCGAGCAGTGCCGGATCGTGCTTTTCGAGATTGGTGTAGAGCGGCAGGATCATGAACGGCAGGTGCACATAGACCAGGCCCAGCACCACCGCGCCGCTGCGGTAGAGCAGGTCGAGCGGGCCGAGTATCATGATCCAGGCATAGATGCGGATGAGGAAATTGCTGGCGAACGGCAGGATCACCAGCAGCACCATGAAATCGCGCCGGCGCCGCGGACTAAGGCTGATCAACAGCGCGAGCGGATAGGCCAGCAGCAGGCACAGCAGGGTGGTGAGGCCGGCCACCAGCAGCGATTTGGCAAGTATCCAGGCATAGATCGGGTCTTCGCCGACGAAACGGTAAGCGTCCAGCGTGAGGCCCTGCGCGGCGAGCGGGGCGAGGCCGCCGAACGGCCCGGGTTCGCGCAGGCTGGCGGCCGCCATGATGAGCGCCGGCAGCACGAAAAAAACTACCAGGAACAGCACCGGCGGCGCCGTCACGAGCCAGCGCGTCAGTTTGTCCGCGCGCGCTTCAGTCGCGCAAAAAAACGCCCGCATCGTGCCTCCATTGCAGCGTTACGCGCTCGCCTATTGCATGGAACTGCGCGCGGCCCGCTCCGGCATTGGTTTCCAGCGCCTCGAAGCGCGAGCCGTCGGCGAGCCTGACCTTATAGACCGTTACATCGCCCAGGAACAGGTACTCCGCCACCGTGCCCTCGACGCGGTTTTTCAGCGTGGCCGGGGCGCCCGCGCGGCCTATGCGCACGTGTTCGGGCCGCAGCGCCAGCGCGCCGCGCGTGCCGGGCGCGGCGTCCGCCACCGGCGCGGTGGTGAGCGCGCCCAGGCCGGCCGCGGCAAGTTCCAGCCGGTCCGGCGCGGTGGCCGTCACGCTGACTTCGACCAGATTGATGGTGCCGATGAAATCCGCCACGAAGCGGTTGCGCGGTGCCGAGTACAGCACTTCCGGCACATCCACCTGTTCGATGCGGCCCGCGTTCATGACCGCGATGCGGTGCGACAGCGCCAGCGCCTCCTGCTGGGCATGGGTCACGAACACGAAAGTCACGCCGACTTCGCGCTGCAGCGCGATCAGTTCGCCCTGCATGCGCTCGCGCAATTTCGCGTCCAGCGCGCCTAGCGGTTCGTCCAGCAATAACAGGCGCGGTCTATTGACCAGGCCGCGCGCCAGCGCCACGCGCTGTTTCTGGCCGCCGGACAGTTCGTGCGGATAGGCATCGCCCTTGTCTTCGAGGTGCACGAGGGCCAGCGTGTCGCCCACGCGGCGGCGGATTTCGTCGCGCGTGCGGCCGGCCATTTCGAGCGGGAAAGCGATGTTGCCGGCCACCGTGAGGTGGGGAAATAGCGCATAGCTCTGGAATACGGTATGCACCGGCCGCTTTTCCGGCGCGATGCCGGCGAGCGGCCGGCCGTCCAGCGCGATGCTGCCGGCGTCGGGCGCGTCGAATCCCGCGATCATGCGCAATATGGTGGTTTTGCCGCAGCCGGAAGGACCCAGCAGCGTGAAAAATTCTCCCGCCGCGATATCCAGCGTGACGTTACTGACGGCTTCGAGCTTGCCGAAGCGTCGCGTGATGTTGCGCAGTTCCAGCAGTGCCATCGGCGGAATCGATCACGGCCAGTCGCCGTGCCGTCATTTTAGGGCGGGCGTGGCCGGCTTCAATTGAGGGCGCGCAAACGCGCTGCAAGCAGGTCCAGATAGGCCGGAAATTCGTGGATATCTTCATGGCCGGCGCCGCGTATCAGTTGCAGTTCGGCGGCCGCGTCGCGCGCGCGTATGCGCTCGCTGTGCGCAGGCGGAATGAGGGTGTCGCGATCGCCATGGACCAGCAGCAGCGGGCTGCGCATGCGCGCCGCGGCGTCGCAGGTGGACAGCGGATAGCGCACCAGGAAGCCCGGCACGAAAGGATATTGCGAACGCGCGACCTCGGTCACGCTGCAATAAGGCGATACCAGCACCGTCAAATCCGGCTGCAC
>JAEUNN010000444.1 GCA_016791085.1 Rhodocyclaceae bacterium
GCGCATCCATGCGCCGGGCGTGGACGAGCCCATATTCGACAGCGACGCGCCCGGCGCCACGCCGCCGCCGGGGCTCGCCGACCTCGCGCGCGACCTGTTGCCGGGTGAACAAGTCGCCATACGCAAGGCCGGGCGCGACGGCCCCGACCTGTACCGTTACACGGCGCCCGGCGACAGCGCCGGGCCGGCTTCGCCCTGGCTCACCGAACTGATCCGCTCGCTGCCCGTGGACACCGGCGCCACGAACATATCCGCACACGACGTGGTGGCCACGGCGGCCGGCAATTTCGAGGTCGAACTGCGCGGCGACGTGCGCGGCGTGGAACGCAGCCTGGCCGCCGTGGCGACGCGCATGTCCTGGTTCGTGGCGGCCATGCTGGGCGCCATCGCGCTCGCCTGGCTCATCATAGAAGTGGGCCTGGTACGCCGCATCACGCGGCTCACGCGGCGCGCCGCGGCGGTGTCCTACAACATGCAGGACGCCCAGGTGGAACGCCGCCTGGGCGAACTGGACGTATCCGACCTGCGCGGCGGTGACGAAATAGGCATATTGGCCGGCGGCCTGTCCGACCTGTTGCAGCGCGTGAAAGAAGGCATGCGCCGCGAACACATACGCGCCGCGCAGGAGCGCGACATGTGGCATGCCGTGGGGCACGAAATCATGTCGCCGCTGCAATCGCTCATGGTGCTGCATCCGGACGAGAACGATCCGGCACGCCGCTACGTGGCGCGCATGCAGCAGGCCGTGCGCGTGCTGTATGGCACCGCCTCGCCGGGCGAAGCGCTGGCGGCCGCGGATTTGCGCGCGGACCCGCTCGACCTCGACGAATTTTTGCGCCAGGTGGCCGGCAATGCCCACTACGCCGGCATTACGGACGTGCGCTATGCGGCGCTGGGCCGCGCGGTCATGGTGCGCGCCGACGAACATTCGCTGGAAGACGCCGTAACCCACCTGTTGCGCAACGCCGACCGCTACCGCCTGCCGGGCAGCGCCATAGATCTGACGCTCAGCGTCGGCGCGGACGGCGCCTGTGCCGGCGTGCACAACGCCGGCCCGCACATAGACGCGGCGCTGCTCGCGCGCATATTCGAATACGGCGTATCCGACCCGAACGCCGCCGGCAGCCCGGAACGCCGCGGCCAGGGCTTGTTCGTCGCAAAAACCTATCTGGCCAAAATGGGCGGCACCATAGCCGCCGAGAATGTCGCGGACGGGGTGCTGTTCAAACTAAGTTTGCCGCTGGCGAACTGAGCGCGGCCGCGGCCGCGCGCGTCCAGGGCGGACCTTGTTTAGTCGTCCGTAGCAGTTCCACCCGCCGGTCCCGGCTCGGGATATTCGAACGGCAGTACCTTGCGAACGCGCGTCGACACGCTCGGCGCGAACGGTGCAGGAATCCGCCGCTGCCGCGCAAGCCGCGCGCGTGCGATGCATCCGTATCGGCGCGCCAGGCCCTGGTCGCCTGGCGACACCGCGAGCGCCGACAGCCGCGCCTGACTGGCGTATCCAACCCCGCACCCCGGCGCGATTCAAAACTAAAGCCGCGGCTGGCACACCCGCGCCGGGCAGCGGATTTTGCCAGCCCGGCGCCCCAAGCCGCCTGCAAGCTTACGTGCGCGGCCACGCCCGGCGCACTGCATGTCCTGCACGCGACCCGGGCCCGACCTTCAGCACGGACGCGCCGAGGTAATTTCTGACGTGCCTCTGTCGCTGTCTATACTGAGGCGGGGGTCAGGACCTCTCGCGCGGCGCACCTGCCGCGCCCCGCTACAAAAAGGAGGCAGCACATGTCGCACTTCAGCTCATCGGCACAACAACTACCGGGTGCAAACCCGCTCATCGGCTTCGGCTCACTCAACGTCGATGTCACGATGACCGGCACATCCTTGCAGCAGACCGCACCGCCCTTCCTGCTCGGGTCCAATAACGAACAACTGGCTTTCCTGTTCTGGGATACCGGGCGGCGCATCACCACCAAACGCACGGTGCGCTGGTCCTTCAACCATCCGGACCAATGGACCGACTGGCGCGCCATCGCCTGGTACGGCATGCCCGGCGACGGTCCGGGCCAGCCGCTCATCGGCACCACGGCTTACTGGATAGGCAATTCCACGCTGATGCCCACGCCCATAGACGGTCCCGCCAGCAGTTTCGTCAATGCACCCGGCGGCACTCCCGTGGCCTGGCCCTGGAACGGCGACGATCACGTCGTGCGCACCGAATGGGGTGCGGCCACCCTGCACGCCAAGGGCGGCATGGCCGGCGGCCCGGGCAGTTCGAGCCTGGACTTTTCGGCCTGGATACAACTCGTGGCCGGCGGCGACGGCAACGGCTATTTTTCCGAGAACGACGACAATATCGATTCCATCGCCAGCGGCAGCGGCGTATCCGGCATCGCCAATTCGGGTTCGCCCGACTTCGCGGTGGGCATGGGCGGCGGCGCAACTCTGCTGGCCGGCTATGTCACACCGCCGCCGCCCGACCTGAGCGGCCTGATCGGCAAATTGCGCGAAGTCATCGCGGGCGGACTGCTGGGCAAGTACATAGACAAGGGCGATCCGTCCCCGCCGGACATACTGCGGCTCAAGCTCATCAGCGAATCGATAGACATGGTGCGCGGCGAAAAGCCCACGTCCACCGATGCGTTCGAGGCGCTCACGGCGGCGGCACGCGCCATGTCGCCGCAGGAACTGAAGCGCACCATCGTGAGCACGCAAACCACGCTGAGGCGCGGCCAGGCGGCGGTCAAGTTCATGGAATCGCTGGCTGCCAAACAGCTCGCCGCGGCCAAGGCGGCCCCGAAAGCCGGCGCCAAGGCGCCGGCCAAGGCGCCGGCCAAGGAGGCCAAGCCGGCCAGCAAGGCCAAGAAGTCCTGAAGGCCGGCCGCCATGCCCAGGCACGTGCTGCTGGTGGGCTACGAGGATCAGGACAACCTCGGCGTGCGCTACCTGTCGAGCCGGCTGCTGGCGGACGGCCACCACACGCGTATCGTCGCCTTCGGCTCCGACCCGGAGCCGCTGCTGGCGACGATACGCGCCGAACGGCCGGACGTCATCGGCTTTTCGCTGATCTTTCAGTACATGGTGCCGCAGTTCGCCGCGCTCATGCGCGCACTGCGCGCGGCCGGCGTGCGCGCGCATTTCACGATAGGCGGACATTACGCGTCCTTCGAACCGGCCGCGCTACTGGCCGCCATCCCCGAACTGGATTCCGTGGTGCGTTTCGAAGGCGAAGAAACGCTGGCCGAAATCGTCGCGCATCTGGATCAACCGCAGCGCTGGCGCGCCGTGCAGGGCATAGCCTGGAGCGACGCCGGGCGCCCGGTGCTGACGCCCCCGCGCGGTGCTGCCAAACCCATAGACGATTACTGCGAGCCCGACCGGCGCGACATCGACTATCGTCGCCAAACCCTGCCGACCGCCTCGGTGCTGGCTTCGCGCGGCTGTCCCTGGCAATGTTCGTTCTGTTCCATCATCACGTTTTACGCCGCCAACGGCACCAAAGGCCGGCGCCGGCGCGACCCGCTGCGCGTGGTCGATGAAGTCGAACACCTGGTGCGCTCGCGCGGCGCGCGCCTCATCCTGTTCCAGGACGACGATTTTCTGGCCGGCGGCAACGCCGCGCGCGCCTGGGCCGCCACGATAGGCGAAGAATTCCGGCGCCGCGGCCTGGATCGCGAAATGCGCTTCAAAATCGCCTGCCGCTCCGATGAAGTGCGCGAAGAAGTGCTGGCGCCGCTCATCGCGGCCGGACTGTGCCATGTTTATCTGGGCGTGGAATCCGGCGACCCCAGCGACCTCGCCGAACTGAACAAGCTGCTCAAGCCCGCCGTCCATTTGCGTGCCGGCGACGTGCTGCGCAAGCTGGACCTCAGTTTCGACTTCGGCTTCATGCTGCTGGAACCCTGGTCCACGCTGGATACGGCGCGCAACAACCTCGAATTCATACGCCGCTTCACGGCCGACGGCTGGGCCGTGGCGGGCTTCTGCCGCACCTTGCCCTATGTCGGCACGCCCATCGAGCGCCGGCTGCGCGAAGAAGGCCGCCTGGTGGGGCCGGCGCTGGACGCCGAATACCGCTTCCTGGATACGCGCGTCGATCTGCTGTGGGATTTTTGCCTGATGGCGTTCGAAGGCCGCAATTTCGGGACCAATGCAACCTGGAACGTGCTGCGCGGCCTGTTGTTCGACACCCATCTCGACATGCCGGGCCGCCCGCGCAACCCCGCGCGCGACGCCGCGGCGCGCGCACTGGTGCAGGCCTCCAACGGCGTCATGCTGGACGTGCTGGAAAACGCGCTGGATCTTATCGAAACCGGCCTGGCCGTGCATATCGACGACCCCGACCTGATCGACCTGGCGCGCCTGGCGCGCTCCGAAGACGCGGCCATCCGCGCCCAGCTTGCCGCCATGGACGCGGGCGAAGTCGAAGAGGCGCTGTACGAGGCGCTGTTCCGCTAATCCTTCGCGCCCGCCGCGCGGGTGCGCCGCCTGCCTGCAACGCGATGGCGCCCTGGCGTTGCCCACCCGGGTCGGCTAAGTTTTGGTTGCCGAGCCCTGCGCAAGGAGTTCCTGCCTGCCATGCACGCCGATACCGAAGTACTGGTCATAGGCGCCGGCCCGGCCGGTGCCGCGGCGGCCGCCGAACTTGCCGGGGCCGGCGTGGATGTCATCCTGGCCGACCGCCACACTTTCCCGCGCGACAAAATTTGCGGCGACGCGCTCATCCCGGATAGCGCCCAGGCGCTGACCGAGCTGGGCCTGAGCGCGCGCATCGCCGCGCTCGCCGCACCGGCAGAGGGGCTGGAACTGCACGCGCCGGCCGGCGACGGCGTCTATCTGCCCGTGCCCGTGGCCTGTTTGCCGCGGCGCAGGCTGGATGCCGAACTGGTCGCCCAGGCCTGCGAACGCGGCGCCCGCCTGCGCGTGCCCTGGCAATTCACGCGCCTGCTGCACGAGCACGGAGAAATTTGCGGCGCGGAATTCCGGCCCGGCGCCGGCACGGCCGCCGCCAGCGGGGACGCCGAACTGGAAATACGCGCGCGCTGGCTGCTGCTCGCGACCGGTGCCAATGCGGCGGCGTTAAGCGCGGCCGGCACGTGCACGCGCAAACAGCCCAGCGCCATCGCCGCGCGCGCGTATTTCCGCCTGGCGCCGGGACGGCGCTGCGAGCGCCTGTACATGTTGATGGAGCCTAAGCTGCAGCCCGGCTACGGCTGGATTTTTCCGTGTCCGGGCGGCACCGTGAACGTGGGCTGGATTTATTTTTACGACAACCCGCGCCTGCCCGCCGAGCAGAACGTGCGCCGCCTGTTCGAGCGGTTTTGCCGCACGTCTGCAATCGCCCGCCACATGCTGGACGGCGCCGCCATGCTGGACGACGTGCAGGGCGCGCCGCTGCGCTGCGGCCTGACCGGCGCCACGCTAGGCAGCGAGCGCCTGCTGGTGCTGGGCGAAGCGGCCGGCACCACCTATTCGTTCAGCGGCGAAGGCATAGGCAAGGCACTCGAATCCGGCGGCCTCGCCGCACGCAGCGTACTGGCCGCCCGCCGCTGCGGCCGCCCGGCCTCTGCCGGCGCCAACTACGCGCAACAAATGGAAGCGCGTTACCGCGCGCGTTACCTGGCTTACAAGCGCGCACAGACATGGCTCGCGCGCGCCCCCATCGCCAACCTGATCGCCCGCCGCGCCCGCCCCGGCGGCTACATCAGCCACACCTTGCAGGCGGTGCTCGAAGAACGCGCCGGCCCGGATGCCCTGCTTTCCCTGCGCGGCATGTTGCAGGCGCTGGTGCGGCACTGAGCGCGGAACACCGGCCGGCGCGGCGATCCGGCGCCGTCAGGCGTCGGCAGCGCTGCCTGTCCCATCGGCGCAACGGCTTGCAATTCATCAATCGCACTGCAGCAATTTGCGCGTAGGCTAAGCTTTTTGGTATTGCCTTTGCCGGAGCTACGCGTGTCGTCCCCGATGCTGGATTCCATACTCGATCGCCATGGCCGCCAGGGCGTGCGGCTCATGCAGATACTGCGCGAAACGCAGGAAGCGCTGGGCTGGCTGGCGCCCGAGGCGCTGGCGGAAATTGCGCGCGCCACCGGCCTTACGCGCGCAGCTGTGGCGAGCACGGCGAATTTCTACAGCTTTTTCCATACCCGTCCGCTGGGCACCTATCGCGTGCTCTGGAGCGACAACGTTACCGACCGCATGCTGGGCAACCAGGCGCTCATGCAGGCGCTGTGCAAGGCGCTATGGCTGCAGCCCGGGCGCGTGTCGGAAGACGGCCTGGTCAGCGTGGACACCACCTCCTGCACCGGCATGTGCGACCAGGGGCCGGCCTTGCTGGTGAATTACCGCGCCGTGACCAACATGAACCTGGAGCGCGTGCAGGCCATGGCGGCGCTCATACGCGCGCGCGTGCCGGTGGCGGAATGGCCGGAAGAATGGTTCCAGATCGCCGACAACGTGCGCCGCGGCGATTTGCTGCTGGATTGCACCCTGGCACCCGGCGCGGCGCTGGCGGCCGGCATCGCGCGCGGCGGCGCCGGCCTGCTCGCCGAAGTGCGCGCGGCGGGCCTGCGCGGGCGCGGCGGCGCGGGCTTTTCGACGGCGCAAAAATGGGAAAGCTGCCGCAACGCGCAAAGCCCGGCGCCGGACGGCGCGCGCTACGTGGTGTGCAATGCCGACGAAGGCGAACCCGGCACTTTCAAAGACCGCGTGCTGCTCACGCGCTGCCCCGATCTGGTGTTCGAAGGCATGACCCTGGCGGCCCTGGTGGTAGGCGCCAAAACCGGCTTTTTGTACCTGCGCGGCGAATACCGCTACCTGCTGGAGCCGCTCGAAGCCGTGCTGGCGCGCCGCCGCGCGGCCGGGCTGCTGGGCCGCGGCATATTGGGCAGCGAGCTGGATTTCGACATCGAAATCCACCTCGGAGCAGGCGCCTATGTGTGCGGCGAAGAATCCGCGCTGATCGAATCGCTCGAAGGCAAGCCCGGCAAGCCGCGCATACGCCCACCGTTTCCGGTCACGAGCGGCTACCTGCATTGCCCGACCAGCGTCAATAACGTCGAAACCCTGGCCTCCGCCTGTCTGATCGCCCAGCACGGCGGCGCCTGGTTCGCGCGCACCGGCACGAAAACCTCGACCGGCAGCAAAATCATGTCGGTGTCGGGCGATTGCGAGCGCCCGGGCATTTACGAATACCCGTTCGGCGTAAGCGTGCGGCGCATACTC
>JAEUNN010000200.1 GCA_016791085.1 Rhodocyclaceae bacterium
CACCGCGACGGGCTGAAATTGCATCACGAAGCCCGGTTCCAGGCGTGCCGCCTGTCGCGCGAGGCGGGCTGGCGTGCCGGTCAACATGGCGAACCAGCCTGCCCAGATGAAGGCGGCGAATACGCTGACGGTCATGACGCCGAACCAGTCGAACAGATTGGCGGCGCCGCGGCGCAAGGACGCAGCGCCCACCGCAGCCAGCAGAACCAGTGGCGGCACCAGCGGCAGCGCGTATTGGGTGCGCGCATTGCCGGCCAGCATGAGCACCACCAGGCCGGCCAGGAAAGCGGTGACGGGCAGGGCGATTTCGCGCCTGTCCAGTTCGCGCCTATGGCGCCATACGGTCCAGCCCAGGATGGGGAAAGCCGGCCAGGCGTACCAGGTGAGCATGCTGAGGTATTGGGCGGCGGAGCGGAAATCGCCGGCATCAAATGCCAGGTCGCCGCTTTCCTGCGCCCACCACAAGGCCAGCAGTTGCGGATGTTTCATGCCAAGCGCGAGCGGCCAGGCGGCAGCCAGCGGCAGCGCGATGGGGAAGGCCACCAGCAGCGCGAGCAAATGTTTGGGGGAGC
Organism: Rhodocyclaceae bacterium; assembly: GCA_016791085.1. GTDB lineage: Bacteria > Pseudomonadota > Gammaproteobacteria > Burkholderiales > Rhodocyclaceae > JAEUNM01. Next base: position 573 of record JAEUNN010000200.1, read on the forward strand.
GCCAGCCCGGCCAAGCCATGACACCCAATGCCGTGCAGGCGCCGATCGCGAGCGGGGTGGTGCCGCCGGCCAGCGCGCCCAATCCCAGCGCCAGGCCGACGATTACGCCGGCCCGCAGCGGGTGCCAGGGCGATTGCGCCAGACCCCAGTACGCGGCGGCCAGCGCGGCGACCCAGGCGATGGCCGGCTGGGTGTCGTGCATGAGCGGCAGGATGCCCAAAGTTCCCAGCGCGAGCAGCACGGCCGCCACCGCTGCGTTCGGCGAATGCAGCAATAGTGCCGAGCGGTGCAAAAAAAACAGGAACAGGCCGCCGAACAGCACGCTCGTGAGGCGCACCGCGTCGTGCAGCGGCAGCGCCCAGCCGAAGGCATGGGCAAATAGCGTGGCGGTCCAGTGGTAGAGCGGCGGATTGTCCAGCAGCGGCACGCCTGCCACGGCCGGCACCAGCCAGTCGCCGCCGCGCAGGAATTCCAGCACCACACCGAACTGGGCCGCATCGTCGGGCTTCCAGGGGTCGTGGCCGACCGCACCGAACAACAGATAGGCCGCACAGAGCGCCAGCAGCAGCGTGCGCGAAGGCGGCGCCAGGCTATAGCTGGCGACGGTCGATTGCATCTGAATGCTGGATCATCGTGCAAGCCGCGCAACAAAAAAGGCAGCCGGGCTGCCTTTTCGGTGACCGCAAACGGGCCGGACTTATCCGGCGCGACGCCCGTATTTCTGACGGAAACGCTCGACGCGGCCCGCGGTGTCGACGATTTTCTGCTTGCCGGTATAGAACGGATGGCAGGCCGAACAAACTTCGACGTGTATGGCCGGCTTGTTGACGGTGGAACGGGTTACGAAAGTGTTGCCGCAGGAGCAATGCACTTCAACATTCGAGTAGTTGGGATGTATGCCTTGTTTCATGGTGTCCTCGCGGGCGGGCGTGCGCCTTGGGGCGACAGGCCGAAGCGAAAGTAAAGACAAAAATTATCGCTGATTATCGGATTCCTAGCAAGCCCGTGGCCTGCTTTGACGCGTTTGGCCGCACTCCGCCTGTGGCGGCGGCCGCGCGGTGCGCCTTGCGGCTCAGTCATGCCGCGGACGCCGCCGGTCGCATCGCATGCACGGTTACACCGGTGCGCGCCGAACGCGCCGGCAGTGACATAGCGGACGCTCGCGGTTCGCCGTCCGCGCCAGGCCTTACTGGCGGGGCCGCGCGACGGTGTCCGGCGTTTCGGCACTGGCCGCCTTCTTTTCGCTGCGCTGGCGAAACAGGGTTTCAGCCTCGTGCTCCGGCACGACGGTAACGTGCACCGTCAGGGTTTGTTCGCCGCCGCCCAGTATGACGCCGCGCATGGGCGTCACGTCGTAAAAATCGCGGCCCCAGCCCAGCACCATATGTTCGGTGTCCGGAATGCAATTGTTGGTCGGGTCGAAATCCACCCACACCGCACCGTTTTCCTGCGGGCAATAGACCGACACCCAGGCGTGCGACGCATCCGCGCCTATCAGGCGGGGCCGGCCCGGCGGCGGCGTGGTAAGCAGATAACCGCTCACATAGCGCGCCGGCAAACCTTTGGCGCGCAGGCAACCGGCCATCAGGTGCGCAAAATCCTGGCACACGCCGCGGCGCTCGCGCAGCACCTCTTCCATGGGTGTGGCGATGGACGTGGCTTGCGCATCGAAAGTGAATTCATCGTAAATGCGCGTATTGAGGTGTCCCACGGCCTCCAGGAGCGGCCGGCCCGGCGTGAAACTGGCGTCTGCAAATTCGGCCAGCGCGGGCAGATGGCAGGGCACATAGGGCGATTCGCAGGCAAATGCCCAGGCATCCAGTGCCGCCTGGCTGCGGTAGGCCGCCACGCCGGCGCGCACCTCTTCCCAGGCCGGGCTGGCCAGGTTCGCCAGGCTGTCGCAGCGCGGCAGCACTTCCAGCACCGAGCGCGCACATACGCGCAGGTGCCGGTGCGGACTGGCGATGGCCACGTCGACGATGCGATTGCCGTAAAAATCGTCGCGCTCGTGGCGCTCGTGATTGCGCGGCTCTATGCTGATGCGGTGGTCGCGCACGTTCTGCCACGGCGTGGCGCGCGGGCTCATGTGCAAGAGCTGGCGCGAAACGGCGACCGGACTGCTGTAGCTGTACAGCGTGTCGTGTTCGATGACGTAAGTCGGCACTCAGGTTCCCAGTTGCAAGGTCGGCGTGTCGACGTGCGAAAAGTAGCGCAGGCCGAGAAAATCCGACAATTCGAGCGCGGTGCGGCGCCCTTCGGTCAGCAACATCTGCAACTGCGTATCTTCGGGCGCCAGATTTTGTGCGGGGTCGAGCGCATCGAGCCGGTCCACCAGGGGGCGCAGCATGTCCGAATCGGCTCCGGGCAGATACCGGGCCAGGCGCTGGATGTAATCGCTCACGCCGTAAATCTGGAATGCCAGCGAGCGCGGGTTGGATTCGTCCATGACCAGCAGGTCGAGCACCGGCAGCCATTCCGGCCGCGACACATAGCGCGAGCGGTAGGTCACGATGCTGTCGGCCAGTTCGAGCAGCCATTCCAGCCCGTCTTCATGACCGTGTTCGGTCGCCTCGTCGAGCGCGATACAGAGGAACTGCAGGCGTTCGATGCGCCGTCCCAGCGACAGGAAACGCCAGCCCTGATCGCGCGTCATGCCGTCCAGCGTGAAGCCGGACAAGGTCATGACCGCCACCACGGCCGCGTCGAGCGACGCGATGGCGCGCGCGAAGGGCGGATTTTGCTTGCGCACGTGGGCCAGCTCCTGCAGCAGGCGGTTGATGGTGCGCCAGTTGTCGACGGACAGCCGTTCACGCAGGCTGAAGGCCACGTTGAACAGCGATTGCAGGCTGGACGCCAGTCCGCTTTCGGCGTGGTCGTCATATATCGCGCGCATGAGCGCCGCCTGCAATTTCGGGTCGGACGGATGCGCGCCATCCAGCTTGATGCCGGCGGCCCGGCATACCGCCAGGATGGCCGGCCATTCGACCGGCGAGGCGCTGGGGTCGTCATCGACCAGGCGCGCCAGTGCCAGGCGCAACAGGCGCGCGCAATTTTCGCTGCGCTCCATGTAGCGGCCGAACCAGAACAGGTTTTCCACCACGCGGCTGGACAGGTTGGCGCCGCTGCGCACCAGGTCCTGCACCTGCACGCGCCGGCGCAACATGCTGAAGGTATTGACCTGTCCGCGCGTGACCACCCAGGTGTCCTTGGCTTGGCCGCCGCGCTGCATGGAAATGATGCGCTCGTTGCCCTGGCCGGCGGCGCGCGTGAGGCCGCCCGGCATGACCAGGTAGCCGTTGGGCGTGGCACAGGCGAATACGCGCAGGCCGATTACGCGCGACTGCATTCTTTTCGGGTGGTGGCGGCTCAATACCGGCGCATGGGACAGCGCGATGGCCTCCTGCGCGACATAGTCGGCAGGGCGCTCGCGTATGCGCGCAACCAGCTTTGCGCGCGCTTCGGCATCCAGCTGGCGGCCGAATATGGGGTCGAAGCGCCGCTGCGGGAAAGCCGGCTTGAACACCACGTTGTCGATGTTCGCTTCCACCTCGTCCAGCACGCCCGGATCGCCGCACCACCAGCTCCGCACGGACGGCAGCTTGAGGCTTTCGCCCAGCAGCTGCTGGCAGATTTTGGGCAGGAAGCTGAACCACGCGCCGGATTCCATGATGTTGGACCCGAGCGCATTGGCGATCAGCACATTGCCGCGCCGCGCGCAATCGGTGAGGCCCGCCACGCCGAGCGCAGAATCGCTGCGCAGTTCGAGCGGATCGCAAAATTCGTCGTCCTGGCGGCGCATGATGGCGTGTACGCGCTGCAGGCCGGACAGGGTTTTGAGCCACACGCAGCCGTCGCGCACGGTCAGATCGTGGCCTTCCACGAGCGGAAAGCCGAGGTAGCGCGCCAGGTAGGTGTGCTCGAAATAGGTTTCGTTATATGGCCCGGGCGTGAGCAAAACGGTTAGCGGCTGTTCATCGCTTTTCGGCGCGAAGTGCGCGAGGCTGTCGCGCAGGGCGCCGAAAAACATGGCCAGATGCTCGATCTGCAGTTCCTTGAACAGTTCGGGAAAGGCGCGCGACACGATGACCCGATTTTCCAGCGCGTACCCGGCCCCCGAAGGCGATTGCGTGCGATCCGCCACGACGCACCAGCGGCCGTCCGGCGCGCGCACCAGATCGGCCGAATACATGTGCAGGAACACGCCGCCGGGAGGGCGCATGCCGTGCGCGGGCCGCAGGTATCCGGCGTGGCCGTGTATCAGCGAGGGGGGCACCAGGCGTTCGCGCGTGATCCATTGTTCGCCGTAGGCATCGGCCAGGATGCGGTTTAGCAGATCGGCGCGCTGGATGATGCCGCTCTCTATGGTTTCCCACTCTTCCGGCGGCAGGATGAGCGGCAGCGCATCGAGTTCCCAGGGGTGGCCGGTGCCCTGGGGATCGGCATACATGTTGAAGGTGACGCCGTCCTCACGGATTTGGCGTTCGATGTAGCGCAGCTTGTCGGCCAGCGTATCGGCGCCAAGGCCACTGATTTCATCCCACAACGGCGCCCAATGCGGCCGCGGCGCGCCGTCCGACATCATTTCGTCGTAGCGTGGGGTGTCTTTGGGAAGACCCTCGGGCGGATTGAGCATGGACAAGGGCTGGTCGGAGCGGGCGCACAAGACTAGCACAGCCAGCCGTGTACGGCCCGGTGCTGCTTGGCGTGTTGCAGCGCATTTGCGCGTGCAGCACTGCGCGGCACACAACAGGCTTTTGCAAGCGGGTGGAAAGCCCGCGGCGCACGCGCCGCGGGACGAGGCGATCAGACGCGGGCGCGGCGCAGATCGAGTGTGAAGGGATAATCCGGGCTGCGCTCTTCAGGCGGCGCCTCGACGCGACCCGGCGTATGGCCGATGCGGAAGAAGCGGCTCAGGCGGCGCGACTCCGCCTCGAACGCATTGACCGGGAAAGTTTCGTAATTGACACCGCCCGGGTGCATCACGTGGTACTGACAGCCCCCCATGGACCGGCTCATCCAGGTATCGACCAGGTCGAATATGAGCGGATTGTGGGTCGGTATCGTGGGATGCAGGCAGGACGGCGGCTGCCAGGCGCGGTAACGTATGCCAGCCACGTATTCGCCGTTGGTACCGGTCGGATGCAGCGGCACGCGGCGTCCATTCACGGCCAGCACGTGGCGGTCGCCGACCAGGCCTTGTACCTTGACCTGCACGCGTTCCACCGACGAATCGACGTAACGCACGGTGCCGCCGATGGCGCCTTGTTCGCCCATCACGTTCCAGGGTTCCAGCGCGCTGCGCAATTCGACCGCCACGTTCATGCTGGCAAAATCGCCCAGCAGCGGGAAACGGAACTCGAAATGCGGCTCGAACCAGTCGAGTTGCATGGGATAGCCGAAATCCTGCATTTCCAACACCACGTCCTGCAGGTCGTTCCAGACGAAATGCGGCAGCAGGAAGCGGTCATGCACCTCGGTGCCCCAGCGCTTGAGGCGCGTGGGCTCGTAGGGATGGCGCCAGAAGCGGGAAATCAGCGAACGCAGCAACAGTTGCTGGGCGAGGCTCATGCGCGCGTGCGGCGGCATTTCGAAGGCGCGCAGTTCGAGCAGGCCCAGGCGTCCGGTGGGGCCGTCCGGCGAATACAGCTTGTCGATACAGAACTCGGTGCGGTGCGTATTGCCGGTCACGTCGACCAGCAGGTTGCGCAGCACCCGGTCGATCATCCAGGGCGGGCAACTGGTCGGGCCATCGCTGGTGAGCCGCTTCAGTTCGCGCATGGCGATTTCGATTTCATACACCGACTCGTGGCGCGCCTCGTCGAAACGCGGGTGCTGGCTGGTCGGCCCGATGAACATGCCCGAGAACAGGTAGGACAGCGACGGATGGTTGTGCCAGTAGCTCACCAGGCTGGCCAGCAGATCGGGTCGGCGCAGGAAGGGCGAATCCTGCACGGTGGCGCCGCCCAGCACGAAGTGGTTGCCGCCGCCGGTACCGACGTGGCGGCCGTCGAGCATGAATTTTTCCGTCGACAGCCGGCTCTGGAATGCCGAGTCGTAGAGGAAGCTGGTGTTGGACACCAGTTTGTCCCAGCTATCGACAGGCTGCACGTTCACTTCAAGCACGCCCGGGTCGGGCGTGATGCGCACGTTTTCCAGGCGCGGGTCGCGCGGCGGTTCATAGCCTTCGAGCACCACCGGCATGCCCAGTTCGACCGCTGTGGCTTCGATGGCCGTTACCAGTTCGAGGTAATCCTCCAGGCATTCGGTGGGCGGCATGAAAATGTACAGCACGCCGTTGCGCGGCTCGGCACACATCGCGGTGCGCGTGATCCAGCCCGCGGATTGCTGGAAGCCGGGCTGGGCATCGGCGTCGGCGAATTCGCGCAGGTGCGCCGGCAGTTCCGGCTGCGCCAGGGGCGCACGCTGTTTGCGGCGGCGCGCCTCCGGGCCTTCGCCGGCGCCGCCGTCGCCACCTTCACCACCTTCGCCGCCTTCGCGACCGGCCCAGGCGGACTGGTCGTCTTCATCGTAATCGCCATAGGCGCCGCGCATGGCGGTGTCCGAGTACCCCAGTTCGGCCGCGCGCTTGGGGTCGAAAGGCAGTTTGAACAGGCTGGCGATTTCGCGGTGCGAAGGCAGCGGGGCGAAATTCTGCGTGAGGTCGGGCTGCGATACCCAGGGGTAATCGACCGGCGCGGCCCAGGGCTGGGAATCCAGCGGCAGGCGGTAACCGATGGGCGAATCGCCGGGTATCAGGTAGCAGCGCTCGGCGCGCAGGAACCAGGGCCCGGTTTGCCAGCGCGCCGCGCCGTAATAGTTGCGCTTGATCGGAAATACGTAACCTATGGTCTGATCCAGTCCCTGCGTGAATACCTTGCGCAAGCGGTCGCGTTCGAGCGGATCGTCCAGGCGCGCGTCGAAAGGATCGACGTTCACCGGCAGGCGGCGTTCGCGCCACAGGTAGTACCAGGCGTCCTCATAGGCCGGGAATACGTAATTGCCGTCCACGCGCAGCTTGCGCGCCAATGTCTTGAGAAAATTGCCGGCGGTTTCGGCGTTGGCGCCGTGGTTTTCGCGCTCGTTGGCGAACAGTTCCGGATGCGTCCAGATCGGCTCGCCGTCCTTGCGCCAGAAACAGGTGAGCGACCAGCGCGGCAGTTGTTCGCCGGGATACCACTTGCCCTGGCCGAAATGCAGCAAGCCGTCGGGCGCATAGCGGCCTTTGAGCTTTTCCAGCAGCGAAACGCCCAGCTTGCGCTTGTTCGGACCCATGGCTTCGGTATTCCATTCGGCGCCGTCACGGTCGTCGATGGACACGAAGGTGGGCTCGCCGCCCATGGTCAGACGCACGTCGCGCTCGCGCAGGTCGGCATCGACCAGGTGGCCCAGCGATTCGATGGATTCCCACTGCTCTTCGGTGTAGGGCTTGGTGACGCGCGACACTTCATGCACGCGCTCGACCTTCATGACGTGCGTGAATTCGACTTCGCACTTTTCGATCAGGCCGGTGATCGGTGCCGCCGAGGACGGCTCGGGCGAGCAGGCCAGCGGTATGTGGCCTTCGCCGGCAAACAGCCCCGAGGTCGGGTCCAGACCCACCCAGCCGGCACCCGGCAGGAATACTTCGCACCAGGCGTGCAGGTCGGTAAAGTCGGCTTCCGGTCCGGACGGACCGTCGAGCGCCTTCACGTCGGCCGTGAGCTGGATCAGATATCCCGACGCGAAGCGCGCCGCCAGACCCAGATGGCGCAGCAGCTGAACCATCAGCCAGGCCGAGTCGCGGCACGAGCCGCTGCCCTTTTCCAGCGTTTCTTCGGGCGTCTGGACGCCCGGTTCGAGGCGGATCAGGTAGCTGATGTCCTTCCACAGCATCTGATTCAGGCCGACCAGGAAGTCCACGGCGCGGCGCGGCGTGCGGTCGATCCTGTCGAGGTAGCCCTGCAGTTTCGGCGTTGCCGGCAGCTTGACCAGATACGGCGCGAGTTCGGGCAGCAGCGACTTTTCGTAGTCGAAGGGGATTTTTTCGGCGTAGGGCTCGAGGAAAAAGTCGAAGGGGTTGATTACCTTCATTTCCGCGACGAGGTCCACCTCGATGCGGAATTCGTCGGTGCGGTT
>JAEUNN010000216.1 GCA_016791085.1 Rhodocyclaceae bacterium
CCCAGGCGCGCCAGCGACAGTTCCTGATAGTCGCGATAGGTCGCCTCCACGCTGGCGGCGCTTTGCGCCAGCACGCGCGGCACCGGCTGCAACAGTTGCAGCACCATGGGATCGCCGGCAAGCCGCGTTCCGGCCACCGGCACCAGCACGCGCAGCGACAGGCCGCTTGCCGCGTCGCCCTCGATGGCACCGAACGGGCGCCCCTGACGCGCCTGGCGCAGCGCCAGCGCGGCCGGCAGCGTGGGGGCCAGACTGGCGACTTCGGCCAGGCTGGACGCCTCGATATGGCCGGACGGCCCGATCACCGCGGCGCTCGCCACGCCGGCCTGTTCGCGCAGGCGGTTCAGCTCGATAGGACTGATGCGCCCGCCGCCCAGGCCGAGGTCCAGCGCCATGGCGCGCCCCTTCTGCGTCAAATCTTCGAGCAGGTTGCCGAGCGCGCTTTGTGCCAGCGCCAGTCCGCCGTCCAGGGCCTTGTCCACGCGCACGTCGAACCACGAATCGATGGATTTCACGGCAAACTGGACCGACACCGAATACACCAGCACGCCGGGCAGCACCGCCATCGCCGCAAACGCCAGCACGAGGCGAATTTTGAGGCGCACGCCGAACATGCGGCGGCGGTGGTCGCGCCACATTTCCCAGATTTTGTAGCTCACCAGCCCGGCCAGGCTGGCCGCCACCACGCCGTTCAAGCCCAGCAGCAGCGGGTAATGGCGGCTGAACAGGGCGCTGTTGGCGCTCGCCAGCGCGAGCAGGCCCAGCAATATGCTGCCCAGCGCAAACGCCGCGATGATGAGGTAATTCATGCGCCGCCCCGCGCCCGCCGCCGCCAGGCAGCGCAGGGCCGGCGGCCGCTTGCGTTGCGCATGAGGGCGGGCGCGCTCATTTCGCGTCGCCCGTATACAGGTAGGTCCAGCGCGTCCAGTCCGACGCCAGGTTCCAGTGCCGGCTCGCCACCGCATTGAGCTGGAACGGCTTGGGCAGTTGCGACACGTCGAGCCGGAAGCGCAAGGCGCAGTCGTAGCGCTCGCCCGGCTTCAGCGCGCCGCGGTCTGCCACATGCACGTTGCGCAGGCGCGCCAGCACGCGCAGGGCGTCCTCCAGCGTATTGAAATTCTGCTGCAGCGCGCCCGTGGCGAGCCGGTACTGGCGCGTCAGCGCGTGGTAGGACAGCCGGTAGGTGACGCGGTGTTCCAGCACCGTTTCGTCTATCCAGTACCAGCGCGAGCGCGTGAGCTCGAATTCGGCCACGAAATACAGCACCACGCCGCGCGATACGGCCTCGTCCAGGCGCGAACTCAGTTCGAAGTCGAAATCGGCCGACAGCTTGAAGCCATCTTCCTCGAGGTTGAGCGCGGCATTGCGGATTTCTACTTCGGCGGCCAGCACCGGCGCGCACCACAGAGCCGCCAGCAGCACCGCCAGCCGCAGCCAGGCACGCGCGCCCAGGTCAGGGGAGCCGGGACAGCAGTGCGTAGAAAAAACCGTCATGCTCGGGCGCGGGCAACAGTTGCAGGCTGGGCTGGTCGTCGATCGGGAGCACGCGGCAATCGGAATGGGCAGCGGCAAATCTCTGGATTTGCAGGCTGTTTTCCTCGGCAAACACCGAGCAGGTGGCGTAGAGCAATTTACCGCCCGGCGCTAGCACATTCCAGAGTGCCGCAAGTATAGCGTGTTGCGTTTGCGCAAACTGCGTCGTGTCGGAGCGACGCCGCAGCCATTTCGCATCGGGGTGGCGGCGCAGCACGCCGGAAGCCGTGCAGGGCACGTCGGCCAGTATGCGGTCGAACGGCTGGCCGTCCCACCAGCTGGCCGTCGCGCGGCAATCCGCCACCGCGACGCGGGCCGTCACACGCAGGCGGGCAAAGTCCGGCGCCATGCGCGCGGCGCGCTGTGGCGCAGCATCCAGCGCCAGCAGATCGACGTCGCCAAGTTCCAGCATGTGCGCACTTTTGCCGCCCGGTGCCGCGCAGGCGTCGAGCACGCGCATGCCGGGGGCCAGGTCGATCAGATGCGCGGCGCGCTGCGCGCCGGCATCCTGCACGGACACCCAGCCGGCCGCAAACTGAGGCAGGCGCAACACCGGCACCGGCCGCTCCAGCAACAGCGCCGCGGGGCCGACCTGGCGCGCCGTCATGCCCGCATCGGCCAGCAGGCGCAGGTAATCGGCCGGCTCACAGCGGCGCCGATTCACGCGCAGGCACATGGGCGGATGCTCCTTCGCGCTGGCGCATATGTCCTGCCAATGCAGCGGGTGGTCGGCCTGCAGCGCTTGCAGCCACCAGCCCGGCAGGCAATAACGGGTTTCCGCGCCGGCATCCAGCCGCGCCGCGATTTCGCTGGCACGCCGCAGGTAATTGCGCAACACCGCGTTCACGAGGCCGTGCGCCCGCCCGCCGCCCACCTTGCGTGCCGCCGCCACGGCTTCATTGACGATGGTGTGGGCCTCGGCGGGCCGCGCGTCGAGCCGCGCCAGCGCCACCAGCAACAGCGCGCGCAAGGCCACGGGCCGCGGCGGCGCCGGCATGAGCAGGGCCAGCGCCGCGTCGCCGCGGCCATAGGCGCGCAGCGCGGCGCTCGCGAGGTCGCGCTGCGCGCCCGCCAGTTCGGGGTCGCCACCCAGCCCATCCTCCAGCGAGTGGCCGGCCAGCACGCCGGCCACGGCCTCGGCGGCGGCGCACAGGGCGGCACGCAGCGGCGGCTGCAGACGGGGAGCGGAGGTGGGGTCGGTGGGCATGGCTGGCACGGGCGTAGGCGGGCCGCGGCAGCTTGGTCGCGGCCGCGCATTATCGGGCAAAAGCCCGTCCGCGTAGCGGCCACACGCAGGCGGCGAAGGAAATGCATTGACAGGGCGCCGGCGCGCAGCGCAGTCTTTGCGCCGCACGCGCGCCGGGGTGCCGGCCGTGCCGCCCGGAGAACGCCATGCGCCTCATACGCCACCTGGTTCGACTGATTGCGCTGGTCGCGCTATGCACCGGGGTGAGCGGTGCCCACGCGCAGGCGCCCGCAAGCTTCGACAGCCTGCTCGCCCAGCTAGCCGACAACGAATTCAGCACCCGCGAAGCGGCGCAGCGCGAGCTGACCGAGCGCGCCACGGGCGCGCAGCTTTCGGGCGCGCAAATCCAGCGCGTACAGGCCGCCATGAGCAGCGCGGACCTGGAAGTATCGCGCCGCGCCACCGAAATATTCGGCGCATTCGTGCAATCCCTGCCGTCTTTCCGCGCCATGCGCGAAGCCGCCGGGGTGACACTTACGCGTGCGGTCAGCGTCGATGAAAATGGCGATACCACGGAAACCGGACGGTTTCGTATCGACAGCGGCAATGGCGAGTTCGACGGCCCACCCGCCACCAGCCATGACAACTTCGTCGCCCTGCAGCAGGCCTGGACGCGCGTCCAGCAGGCTTTGCTCGCCGGCAATGCCGCACAGGCCGGGCAGGCGCTCGATGCCTACAAGGCCGTGGTGGATGGATTCACCCCGAATGACGTGACCTTCCTGCAGATCGGCAATGAAACGGATGAATTGCTGCAAGGCAAGGACGACCTGCTCGCCCACGTGCGGGACGCCAGGGACTTATTGACGGCCTTCCGTATGGACCTCGCCAACGGCGGGGCGGCCGACGATTCCGCGCTGCCCCTGCCCCGCCCCGTGCTGGGCGCAGGCGTGCTGCCCATGGGCACGTCGCTGCAACTGTCGCTCTCGGCCGTGACGCTTCCCGGCAGCCTGCAATTGTTCGGCTTCCTGGTCGAACACGCCCCGGCCCTGGCGCCCGCCGGGTATCAGTTCGTGGGCCACGTTTTTTACCTCGAAGCACAAGATGGTCTGGAGGTCGCGGGCCCCATCGCGATAGACATGGAATTCGGCGCAGTGCAGCTCATCGGCCGCCCGGCCGGCAATGCGGAGGCCCTGCAGATACTGCGCATCGCCGGCGGCCAGGCATATTTTCTGGACAGCACGCTGCACGACCCCTACCACCTGACGGCGGTCTATGACGCGGCCCCGACCGGCGCCGACTCTTTCGGTCTGTTCGGCATCGTGGAAGCCGTGCCGGTGGCGCCGACGCCGTGGCTGCTGGCCGTCGCCGCCGGCGCGGGGCTTTTGAGCACCCGTGGCGCCGCTCGGCGCGGCCTGCAGAGCGCGGCGGCCGCTCCGGAAGGTGCCGGCGGCTACCTGCCCGCTGCGCCGTGCAAGCGCCCGCCCCCGGCATGAAACCCGCACCCGCCAGCCTGCACGTCGATGCCGCGCCGCGCCAGCGCGCGCCCGACGGCTCCCGGGTGGATGTCCTGCTGCGGCTCGAGCGCGGCAGCATGGCACGCTTTTCCTTGCCGGCCGGCCACACCTCGGCGGCGGTCGTGCACCAGACCATGGACGAACTTTGGTACGTGCTCGCGGGCCGCGGCGAAATGTGGCGCAGCCACGATGGGCAGGAAACCACGATCTGCCTGCTGCCGGGG
>JAEUNN010000234.1 GCA_016791085.1 Rhodocyclaceae bacterium
CTGCGAAATAGGCCTTGGTGCTGTCGTCAGTGGCGATGCCAGTGGGCACGATAAACCCGGCCCGCCCTTCGCCGGAAACCAGTTGCGCGAAAGTTTCGGCGAAAAGCGCGTAGGTGTTTACGTCGCCGACGCCGGTTAGCGGATAGCGCCCTGCGTCATGCGCAAACAGGCTCGCGGCCTCCGCGCCGCGCCGGGCGGCGACAAATTCGGCGTACAGTGCCTGCTCGGCGATGCCGGGCGGCTGCGGGCCCGCAGTGGCGGCGGTGATCGGATCGAGCGTCTGCAGCAGCATGCCTTGCCGAAGCAGTTCAATGCGCCGGGCGCGCTCGGCCTTGTGCGGGGCTGCGGCTACCAGCGGGCTGCGGCTCGCGAAAAATTCCTCTTCCTGCAGCTTGATGCGCTCCCACGGCGGGTTACCGAGCAGCACGTCAAAGCCGCCTTTTGCGCGTACCTGCGGGAACGCCTGCCACCAGTGAAATGCCTGGGCCGCAGACGCGGCGCGGCTCGCCGCGTCTGCCACGCCCGGGCGCGGCGAACTGCCGTTCTGCACCAGCCATAAGTCCTGGCTGGTCGGCACCCGTTTTTCCGTCTCAGGCGTTTTGGGCAGCACGAATGCCGCGACGAACAGGTCGGCCGCCAGCCGGGCGCGGGATGCCGCGAGCCGTGCCTGCAGTTCAATCCAGGCCGCGCGCTTGGCCTCTACGGCGGTTAGCGTGTCGTCGGGCAGGTGTTCGAAAGCGTCGGCGTCGGCTTCGGCCTGTAGCGGCAGGCCGAATTGGCCCGTGGGCGCGCGGACCTTGGCGATGGCTTTCAGCGCGTCGCGGTTGGCTTTTTTGATGCGGCTCGCCACGTTCTTGTCGTCGCCGGACAGGGCGTTGAAAGCCTGGTCCGGAATGCCGGCGTCGAGTACGGCCGGGTCCAGCACGCCCAAGAGCGCGTCGCCGCAGCGCAGGTGGGCGTCGAGGAAAGTGAGCGGGCGTTCCGGCGTGTAGGCTTCCAGCCACAGGGCGGTGCGAGCGAGTTCCACGGCGAGCGGATTTTTGTCCACGCCATGGATAGAGCGCGCCACCACGTCACGCAGCGCGAGGCGATAGTCGGCCGGCAGCGGGTTGCCGTCCGCCGCGCGCAGGCGCGCGACTTCTTCGGCGATGCGCCGCGCCGCGGCGAGCAGGAAGTGGCCGGAACCGCAGGCCGGGTCGCACACGGTAAGCGCGAGCAGGGCGTCTATCGGCTGCGCCGGGTTCTCCGCCAGCGTGCGTTCGATAACCGGGACGAGCGCGCTTTTGATCAGTTCCTGCACCAGGCTGTCCGGCGTGTAGTAAGAACCCGTTAGTTTGCGGGCGTTGCCACGGCTGCTGGCGGCGTCCTCGTCGCCGGCAAAGCCGAAGCGGCGGGCACCGCCGGCCAGCGTCAGTTGCGGTACCAGTTCCAGCAGGCTTTCATAGACGCTGCCGAGTTCTTCGCTATCCATGTCGCGGTAGTTGACGCGGGACAGCGCGGCGCCGTCGCGGAAAAAGCACAGGCTGAATAGAGCGGACAGCAGCGCGGCATTGTCGAGTTGCGCGGTGTGCAGATCCGCGCACTGGTCCGCGGCAAACAGGCCGCCCAGCGCAGGCAGCCCGAGCGCGGGCTGGCCGGCACCCAGGCCGGCAAACGTGATGCTCAATGCCTGCCACAGGTCGGCATGGCTGTCGTAGCTGCGGCGCCGCGCGGCGAGCCGGCGCAGGCGGGCCAGGCTGTAGCCGGCGAGGTAGCGCGCCCTGGCGTCGGCGGACGCATCCGGTGCGAACACCAGTTCCCTGTCCTCTATGGTGGCCAGAAAAATGAGCCGGTAAATAAGGCGCAGCAGTTGCTCGAAATAAGCCCGGGTGCTTAGTTCCCCGCTATCGAGGCGGCGGCGCAGTTCCGCGTTGGCGCGGTGCGCAACGAACCCCGTGCCGAGCGCGCGCAGCGCTTCGGTGACGCCCGCCCGCAGACGGTCGCGCGCGCGTATGCCATCTTCCTGGGCGGTGTTGCGCCAGCGCTCCAGCGGACAGTCGCCGGGCTCGGCGCCTGCCTTGCCGAAGCGGGAGGCGTGGGCCAATAGCCATAGCGCCGCGAAATCCGGGTAGAGGTCGTCGCCGAACAGGGCTTCCAGGTCGGCTTCGATATAGGCCGGGCGCGTCAGGCTGGGGTTGTCGCGCAGGATGCGCAGTTTGAGACCGTTGCACACGAGGGCCCACAGCGTGCCTTGGTGGGCGTTCAGATATTCCTGCGCGAGCAGGAAAGGCGAGCGGCGGCGTACGCCGTCGCCGAAGTGCGCGTCGGGCTTGTCGAGCGGCTGGTCGTGTGCGGCCAGAATGAGCGGCACGCGGCCGGCTCCGGCGGCAAAGCCTATAGGGAACAGGCGTTCGCCCAAAGCTTGCTGGCCGACCGCAGCAATGTCGGCGAAACCGAAGGCATGGCGCAGCAGCGGTTCCAGGAAGTCCCGCAGCGTGGCGGCTTGGGTGCTGATGTCCGTGCGCACGCGCCGGGCGGCGAAGTCCTGCCATAGCTGCCGGGCGATTTTCCAGTAGCGGCCGATTTCGTCGCGCAGTCTGAGGCCGCGCGGAATGTCGTAGTCGGCGTCGGCCTGTTCGGCAGCTTCGAGGTGGGCCACCTTGTTCAGAAAATCCGGGGCGAGCAAGCCGCCTTCTATGCTAAGGGCGGAAAAAGCCAATTCCTGGTGGTTGCGGCGGGCCATATTTTTATCGACTCCTTGATCAGGCCGGGACCAGCACGAATACACCCATCACATCGACCGGCAGGCTGGGCGCCACGCGGTATTCGCCGCGGGCCTGGGCGGCTTCGCGCACGCGCCGGTGGTCTTCCAGCAGGGTTTGTGCGCGCCGGCGCGCCAGGGCTTCGAGGGTTTCGCGCTGCGCATCCAGTTGGTCCAGCGCGCGCTGGATGTGCTGGTCGCGCAGAGGCGGCGGCATGTTGCGCGCCGGTTCGGCGGCCATGAGCGCACGCGCTACGCCCTGGTCCAGCAGGCTGGCGGCGGGCTCGGCGGGCAGGCCGACGGCCAGGGTTTCTTCGCACAGCATGAGGCGCGATGCGCCGCGCTGGGTGACGCTAAGTTGGTGGCGCAGGCGCACCAGCAGTACGGTGGTCCTGACTTGTACGGCTTCGGTAAACAGGGCGCCCGCGCGCGCCACGCCGTCCGGCGTCGCGTCCGGGCGCGCCGTTCCATCGAGCGCGGATTCGAGCAAATGGTCGGCGAGCACGGATACCAGCGGGTGGGTACGGTGTATGTAGTGCGTGCCGGGCGCGGGCGGTTGGTGAAAATCGATGCGCTGCGTGCCGGCGATGGATTCGCCTTCCAGGCGTTCGCGCACGGCCGCGGGCATGGCGCCGGCGTGGAGCTTGAAGTGGCGCGCGCCGGCCGGGCCGGCGGGTTCGAGCGGCGCCCCCAGTTGCGCGGCGGCCCGCGTCACGAAACGCTCCACGTCCTGTTCGCCGCCCAGCACGGCCAGGGTTTTCTGCCATTCGGGCAATACGTCTTCGGGCTTCAGGCGGCGCTGCGCGAACAGGGTGCGATTTTTGGCGGCTTTGTCGCGCGCCGACTGCCAGGCCCTGGCGATGGCGGTTTCGGGGTCGCCGAAATCCAGGCCCATTTGCGGGGCCGTGCGCGCCGTCCTGCCTTTGCGCAACAGCACGGCGCCCACCAGCGCCTGCGTCAGTTTGCCTTCGTCGTCGGGCATGGGCACCAGCACGCCCAGTTCTTTGCGTATGGCGTCGGCCTTTCTGAGGATGACGTGCAGCACGGCGCCGTCGATCGGGTTGTCCTGCCCGTACAGCATGGTGGCGCGCACTTCGCGCGCTTTCTGGCCGAAGCGGTCGACGCGGCCTTCGCGCTGTTCGTGGCGCGTGGGGTTCCAGGATAGGTCGTAGTGCACCACGGCCGTAAACAGGTTCTGCAGGTTGATGCCTTCGGACAGGCAGTCGGTGGCCACGAGGATGCGCCGTTCGGATTCGCCCATGGCCTCGACCGCGGCTTCGCGCTCGGACGCTGCAAATTCTCCAGTGACGGCATTGATCTGGTGGTCGCGGAACAGGGGGCGCAAATGCTCGGCCACATAGTGGGCCGTGGCGATGTAGCGGCAGAACACCACGGGCTGAAAGCCGGCCGCCGTAAGTTGTTTGAGATGCTCGATCAGGCAGTTGAGCTTGGGGTCTTTGGCCCTGCCCGTCAGTGCTTCGGCGCGGGCGCTAAGTTGCGTGAGCAGCTCGCTGTCTTCGACGCGGGCGCCGGGCTCTATGTCCTGGGTGGACAGGTTGTCGCTGTCGCCGTCCATCACGCGCTGGCGGCATTGGTCCTCGATTTGTTCCACCGTGGCGGCAGCGGCGTCGCCCGTGTCGGTCGCGCGCGCGGCGGCTTCCAGGCGCGTGCGCAGGGCGTTGACCGCGGCGGCCGGCGAGGATGATATGCAGCGCAACAGTGCCAGCGCGGCCCACCAGCTCATGCGCTGTTGTTTGAGGCCCTGGTTTTCGGCACGCACGACCAGTTCGCGCGCATAGTCGAGCACGGCGTCGAATAGCCGGCCCCAGTCGCCGGTCAGTGAGTAAGTGATTTCCGCCGAAAAGCGCTCGGGGAACACATTGCTGTCGCGCCATTCTTCTATGTCCGGGCGGCGGCGCTGGACGAAATGCTGGGCCAGTTGTTCGCGCAGCGGGCGCCGGCTGTCCGCGGGCGTGGATTGCAGCGCCTTGAATTCCGGATCGAGCAGGCCCAGCAGGTTGTAGAAGGCGTCTTCGTCGCCGGAGTGCGGGGTGGCGGTAAGCAATATCAGGTGACGCTCGGGATTTTCCGCGAGGCCCTTGAGCAAGGCGTAGCGCTGCTGTCTGCCCTGTCCGCCGTAGGTGCAGGTGTGCGCTTCATCGACGATGACGCACTCCGGACAGGCGCGCTGGAATTCGTCGCGGCGGCGGTCGGACTTGATGTAGTCGAGACTGACCACCGTGTAGGGGTAGGCCTCGAATATCGCCTGGTTGGCCGGCAGCCCGCGTTCCAGCCGGCTGGCGGTGGTGTCGCGCACGATTTCCGCGGCGATGTGGAAGCGCTGTTTCAGTTCGCGCTGCCATTGTTCGCACAAGTGCGGCGGGCATAGCACGGCGAGGCGGGCAATTTCGCCGCGGTCCAGCAGTTCCCGCACGATGAGCGCCGCTTCTATGGTTTTGCCTACGCCCACGTCGTCCGCAATCAACAGGCGCACTACGTCCTGCTTCAGGGCCATCAGCAAAGGTACGAGTTGATAGGCGCGCGGCTCGACCGCGATATTGCCGAAACTGCGGAATGGCCCCGCGCCACTTTTCAGCTTGAGTTGCAGCGCGTCGCGCAGCAATTGGCCGGCGGCGAAATTGGATGCCTGCTGAACGGTAGGCCGCGGGAAAATGGCCGGGCCTACCGGACCGGGTTCTATGGGCAGATAGATGAGTGTGGCGTCGTCCTCGGCGGCACCCAATGGGCGCAGATGCAGGGTGTCGCCGGTGGATTGCGGCAGCACGATCCATTCGCGCCCGCGCGCGGATACGAGGCTGCCGGGCTGAAACGTGGTGTGCATGTTCATGGGTTTTTGGTCGTGTCATTGCCGGCGCCGAACAGGTCCGCGTGGGTCCGGAAAATGCCGCTCCAGGCGTGCTGCTCTTTTGGAAAGCGCACCACATAGTAACCGGCGGCTTCCAGGCAGGCGTTGATGGTTTGGTCCCGGTCGGCCTGGGCGGCGGCGTCATGGTGCGGGCCGTCTATGAAAATGGCGGCTTTCCAGTCGGCATAGAAAAAATCTGCCGTCGTGCTGCACCGCGCGATACTGTGCTGGGCGGAGTCCGGCAGCCGGTAGCCGTGTGCCTTGACGTATTCCAGCCACGCCTGTTCCAGCGTACTGCCGCTCGCGCGCGCAAGTTCGCCTTGTTGCTCGGCATGGCTGCGGCCGAAGCTGCCCGCCTCGGCGCGCGCCCGCGTGAGCTGGCAAAGTATGTCCAGTGCTTTGCCCTGGTTGTCGGCATCCTGTCTGTCGATGTGTAGGTGGTCCGGCTGGTTGTAATAGGACAGAAGGCATTTGTAGCAGCCGGCTTCGCAAATGGGCTGGCCTTGTGCGTCCGTATCGTCGGTGAGCGCGGCTTTGTCCCAGTAGCCGGTGCTTGGCTGGCGGTAGTGCATGATGCTTAGCGCCTCGGCTGCGACTTGGGCGAGCGCATCGGGTTCGGTTGCGATGCGCGTGAGCACACCGGCGCCGCCCTCCGCGGATTCGTAAAACAGGATGGATCGTCGCAAGTCGGCCTTGGGCAGCGGCTCGGCCATCAGCTCGCTTTCTTCGAGCTGGTAGATGGCTTCGATGCCGCGCTTCAGCGCGTACTGCAGGGTGGCCATGGTTTTGATGTCCAGTTCTTCGAGCGGGCGCACGATGAGCACGTTGCGCCGGTCTTCGACGTAGGGAACGATGGCTTGCGGAGGCGTCTTGTCCGGCGGTATGTCCGGGTCGGGTTCGCCGTCTTCCCCGTTGCCGCCCATCCAGTGGCCGGACACGGGGTTGATCATGAAACCGAGCAGGCTTTTCTCCTTGCGGCGGCGCCAGCCCAGGTTCATGCGCCATACGGTGGCCGCAGCGCCGTATTGCAGTTCGAGCACCGGCGTGCCGTCCGCCTTGAGCAGGGCATGCATGACCTGCAGTTTTTCGTCGCGCTCGCCGAACTGGATGGTGGTCCGCATTTCGTAGCCCTGGCGCACGCGCTCTTCTTCATTGGCCGTAATGCGCTCGGCGCGCCGGGTGGATACGTTTTCGATGCGGTAGAGGTTTTGTACGGCCACGGCGTCCGCCAGAGACGCCGTGCAGGATACGCAGCGGTCGGCGTCGCGCTGGTTGCGGAAATGGCCGTAGCCGCAAGCCGGGCAGATGCGCGCCACGTCCGTGGTGAGCCGGGCGCCTACGGATACCTGGTCATCGGCGCCGACGGAAAGCATGGCGCGCGTGACGCGATATTGGCTGCCTTCGTGATAGATGAGGCTGTAAGGCCCGAATTCGGAAAGCGCGAGAAAGCGCGGGCGCGACAGGAAGTTTTCGCGGCCGATTTTGCCTTTGCGTGCCGGGATGTAGGCCATCAGCGGCAGGCGCGGGAAGTTGTAGCCGGGCAGAAAGCCCTGGCTCGCGAGGTAGCGGTAGGTATAGAAGTCCGAATTCGCCGAGCCGGATTCCTGCAGCAATAGTGCCTGCTGGCGGAAAGCTTCGTCATGGCGCTGTTTGGCGTCGCGCCGGTCGCGTTCGCTGGCGGCCGGATTGTTCATGACTTTCTGGTTGATTTCCATCTGCCGCTTGGTGGCCGCGAACAGATCACGCCAGCGCTTGAGGGCTTCGTCGAATGTGCTGAACGCACGCAGGAATACCTGGTCGGCGAAGTGTGCGGTGTACCACGGCGCTTTTTGCGGAGTGAGTTCGTCTGCCAGCATGGCGAGTATGCGCAGGCCACGCGCGTGCGCGCGCCGCTGTGGCGCGTCGGCGTCCATTTGCTGTTTGTACTCGTCAGTCAGGGGCGCCTTGGGGTCGTTCATGTCGAGCAGGCCGCGCACGCTGTTGTCGAGCTTTTTGCCGGTTTCTGCCAGCCAGACCGCTTGCAGGTGACTCTGGATAAGTTCGCGGTTGGCCAGGTCCAAAGTCGGCGGATTGACCTGACCATGCACCATGCGCACGGGATCGCGGAAAAAATATTGGTCGTGCGGCGACTGGGCCGCGCAATAGGTGATGACCAGTGCAGGTTGGCCGGCGCGTCCGGCGCGCCCGCTGCGCTGCGCATAATTGGCCGGCGTGGGCGGCACGTTGCGCAGATACACCGTGTTCAGCGAAGAAATGTCTACGCCCAGTTCCATCGTGGGCGAACAGAACAGTACGGGTAGCCATTCGAGTGGCTTGCCGCGCGAAGCCAACCAGTCGGCTTTGTCCTTGTCGGTAAAGCGGAAGCGGGCTTCGCGCTCCAGGCGGTCGTCCTGCTCCACCTGGGCGGTGTGCTCGCGGGCCTCGAAGTCGAAAAGTCGATGGACCGGGTTGGCCAGCAGGCCGGCGATGTTGGCGTACAGGTTGCGGAAGTGGGCGTTGTCGTCGGACAGCCTGCGGCTTTTGCCCGCGCCCAGAATCCAGAGCAGGCAGGTGCCATTGAGCTGGTAGCCGGTCATGCCGAATTCGGTTTCTTCGGCGACCACGAGGCCATAGGACTTGGCGGCTTTCAACAAGGCCGTGACGATTTCTTCGTAGTGCTCGTCCTTGATCTTGCCGGCGTGCGGGTTGTCGCTGCCGTCGGGTTCGCGCCAGGCCCCGGCCTTCTTGACGTCCTTGCCAAGTTTGGAGCGGGCGCTGCCCGATACGAGGTAATCGACGTTGCGCCGGTCCTCGTCCCTGGGCTTGGCAGTGGTGATGAACCAGTTCGAGGCCACGGGCGCTTCGTCTTCGGTAAATCCCCAGGGCTCGCGCAGATTGGCGTAGCTGGCCGTTTTGAGGCGGTCGAGTTCGGTGCGGTCGAGGAAACGCGACGCCAGGCACAGGCCCTGCCGCATCGTTTCGAACACTCTGATCAACAGGCGCTTGCGGACCTCGGGCGAAGCAGCTTGCAGGATGAGCGGGGCACCGGACCAGCAGTCCTTGTCTGCCACCAGATCGTCCAGATCCTGATACTCGATTTGAACGAGGCCAAGTTGCTCCAGGTTCGGGTTGTTGAAGCGCCAGCCACGTCGCAAATCGTAATAGACGCGGTAGCCGATGATGGCCCGCATGATGTCCTGCACCTGACGCCGCGCGTTGCCTTTTACGTCCGGGTCCTGCATGTATTCGGCGCGCACGCCAGGGTCGTCGCGATCGAAGCCAAGCGATTTGAACACGGCGTTGGCAATGTCGGCCTCGGTGAGGCTGCCGCCCGCCTTCTGCACGGCGGCGAGCAGTGCGGCCCGCAGCAGCAGCACCTGCAGGAAGTCATTGAAATGACCGACCTGCAGGGCGGCATCCTGGCGGTTATCCGTGAAGCCGAGTACCTTTTTCGCTTCCGGCTTTAGCTGTGCGTCCTCTTCATAGAGGTAGCGCAGCGCGGAAAGGGTGAGCATGGTCGTCGCCGAGCTGCGGCCTTCGCCGGACAGGCCGGTCAGGCGCAGCGACTCCTTGCCGGCCGTGCTGTGCACGACGCCGCAGTGCAGGCAGAAACCGAAATTGCCCGGCACAAACCAACCCGATGTGCCGTCCGCCGCAGGGGCGCCTTCGGCATTGATGCGGACCTGATGGGGCTGGCGCTTCTTGTATATGGATTTGAGCTTGAGGTCGCCGTTCTGGCGCAGTTCGAGCCAGGACTCCGGGTAGCGGTCGAGGGCGTCTTCCCAGATGCCGGAGGTATCCGGCATGAAGTAACCGCTTTTTACGTCTTCGTCCTCGTGGCTGCGCTCCTCGATGCTGCGCGGACTGAAGGCGGGGCCGCCGGACGCACTTTCGTCCCAGACGGGAATGTATTCCTGTCCGCACTCGCGGCAGAAGTGCAGGGCATAGAGGCGACGGGACCGATCGCCCGGCACGAATTGGCTGCCTTCCAGCGTGAGGTAGCGCTTGCCTTCGGCTTCCAGCGAACCGTAGACCTTGCTGCCGCCCGAAATGAACTGATGCAATTTGAACGCGAACAGGCTGCGGCCGCCTGCTTCTGCCGGTTGGTCGGTGGTGCGGTAGGCGAGCAGCAGGAATTCGGCGAGCACTTGGCGTGCCTGGTCGACGTCGACTCCACCATCTTCGGCGAGCCGCGCCGCTGCGGCTTCGAGCGTGATGGGGCGGGCGCGCCGCCACTTGCCTTCGTCGCGGGCGAGTCCTAAAGTCAGTTCCACCCAGATTGCCAAGGGGTGGCGGGCCAGGTCCAGAAATTGTGGGGCGGGCGGCAGGCCGGCGCGGATTGCGTCGCCCAGTTGCGGCCGTATGTGATCGACGACTGTTTGTTCCGGCGTCACGCGCCGCAGCGTTTCGGTAATCACGTTGGCGGCGGTCAAGGGGACGCCGAACAGGCGGCCTGCCACTTCGGCAACTTTTGCGTTCTTTTCCTGCTCGCTGCCTTCCGTCGCCATGGTGGCCGAGGTGCCGATGCACTGAAGCCGGTCGGACAGCGCCTCGCGCACGCGGCGCACGAGCAGCGCCACGTCGGCGCCCTGGCGGCCCCGGTAGGTGTGCAGCTCGTCGAGGACCAGGAAGCGCAAGCCTTTGGCGTTGCGGATGACGGCCTTGTCCTTGTCGTCCTGACGGGTCATCAGGAGTTCGAGCATCATGAAATTGGTGAGCAGGATGTCCGGCGGATGGGTGGCCAGACGAGTGCGCTCATCGTCGTCTTCCTGGCCGGTGTAGCGTCCGTAGGTGACCGGTGGCCGGTCGCCGTAGTCGGCCAGGAACTTGCCCAATTCTTCAAGCTGGCTGTTGGCGAGCGCGTTCATCGGGTAGATGACGATGGCGCGGGTACGCTGCGCCGGGTCCGCCGCTTTTGCCTTGAGAATCGCGTCGACGATCGGAATGAAGTAGGCCAGCGATTTGCCGGAGCCGGTGCCGGTGGTCAGCACATAACTGTCGCCACTGGCGGCGAAACTGATCGCTTCTTCCTGGTGCTTGAACAGGGTGAGCGTAACGCCGGCGCTAGCCGCGGTCTTTCCGTTCCTGAAAATGCGGGCGCATTCGGCGTGCAATTCCCCTTGCGATACGAGGCGTTCTACGGTTGCGCCGGTCTTGAAGTTGGGATTGACCTGCACCAGCGGCGCCGGCCAGTATCGCCCGGAGTCGTAGGCCGCATCGACGAATGCCCGGATGTCCGGCGCGCGGATGCGCGTAAAACTGCGCGTGAATGCCGCGTAATCCGAAATGAGCTTTGCGCGAAACTCAAAAACATCCATGGGCACACCCCAGAGGTGAATTGGGCCAACATACCGGGCGGATTATTGCAGAGGTGGGGGAAAGGGAGGCGACTGGCGGAAAAAGCTGGTGACCTTTCGCAGATTTTGTCGGGGGTCTGCGCGGGTTCGAGTTTTCGGGCCGAGCGCGTGCGAAAAAGGGCGGAACCCCTGCTGGGGTCGCGCGGACGTGGCGGGTGCCGAGGAGGGCGGCTGAGAACGGCGCGTCCGCGACCAGCGCGTCTGTCCTGCCCGCAACTGTGTTGAACGGGGCGCCGGTAACCATAAACCTCGACAGCTTAAGGCAGGTCGGAAATACGATGTCGGCTTGCCCGGCCGCGCTGTCAGTGCCCGGCGAGCAGCCACAGCACCCCGATCAGTGCGGCGAGGTTCAGGCCGGTCAATAACAAAATGGCCTTGACACGGAAGTTGAGCAGCTTGAGCGAGCGCTCGACTTCCGAAATACGCCCATCGACCTGGACCTGTACAGTGTCTATCCTTGCATTTAAATCAGAACTTATAGATGACGCTGTCTGGCCAATCGTGGATTCGGTTGCGCTTTTGACCTCATGAAGCGAATGTTTGATTTGCAGCCATAGGTGTGGCAGCTTCCTGTCCAGTTTGGCAATCCCCTTGCCTTGGCTGGACATCAAATCCTGCAACTCCAGCTGGGCCTTTGCCGTCGCATAGTCCTTGGGCAGTGCATCGGTGATCGAAAGTTGTGCGGCACCGATCGTGTCGTCGAACGATCTTGTGACGTCCTCGTAACGCTGCTCGAATTTGTCGGAAAGTTGCTCGGCCAGGGTGTCGATCCGGCGGTGCGTCGCATAATCGAAGGGCATCTGCTTGCCGATCGAAATTTCGGCTTCCCCTATTCGGTCCGAGATTGCTTTCGTGGTATCTTCGTGCTGCTTGATGAATAAGTCGGCGAGCAACTCCCTTAGCAGTCCTTTCAAATCACTCTTTAATTTGTTTAATTCTTCATCTGAGAAGGCTTCTTTATCGGCACACCTGGTCTTGTCCATTAGCATCCCCCGTCGGCAGGGCAAGAAAGCTTCTCGAAACCCTGAATTGCATGGAGCACTGCCAAGACGCGGAGAAATTTCACGGAGTGATTGGGTTCGGCACGCATCGTTTCGACTTGCGCGCGCACTTGCCTGCAAAACGCCTGACGGGCATGCGCGTGGTACTTGTCGGCGTAATTTTTTGCTTGATCCACGTAGTCGATTTCTGCTTCCAGGCGTCGCACTTTTTCTTCACAGCCCGTCTCGATGGCCTGGATTTCCCGCTCAATTGTAGCGACATCGTACTCGAGCGATACGACCCGGAACCTGGCCTCTGCGATCTCGTTCTGAATTTTCGCCGCTTCGGCGCGATCAATTTCCTCAATGTATTTGGCGGTCGCATGCGTGACCTGGGTCCACGCCTCCTTGACCGTATTGTCGGCCAACTTTTTGTATTTGTTTCTGTCGCTACCAGGAAATAGATTACGGATGAATCCTGGGTATTCATCCTTAATTTTCTTAAGGCAGTCCATGATCGCGGTCTCGTAACTTTCAATGATGTCGCGCGGGATGGATTGCAGTTCCGCCTCGGTTTGGACTTTGTTGACGGCTTCCCGGATTTTTTGCTTTGATTTGACAAGGTACGTCAATAGGGAACTCTCTTCGTCTTTATTGCGGCTCGATTTGCGGTCGTAACAGTTGTATGCTGTGTCAAGCGTATTGGTCGCGACGGTCGAGCGGGTGGGTTGCAGCGGTGGTTTATACAGGCTATTGATGTGATCATGCAAGGTTTCACGTTCGCATGCTAACGATGCGATATCCTGCCGCCGTTTGGTTGTCCGCTCGTGATACGCCGTCTGCACCTCCTTCATCTCCGTTTGCAACGCATGCCGCTTCTCGGCGAGTGGTTGCTTGATCTTCAAGAGAATGGAACTGCGTCTGTCCGGGTCGGCGGCAAGTTCGATGTCGCGCCGCAAGTCGCGAATCATCTGCTTGAAGCAATTTTCCGTCTTTGCACGGATGTCGGGCTGTTTTTCGGCTAATTTTGCCCAGCTGTCGCCCAGGTCGAGCGGATAAATGCGGGCGTTTTCCGGGAAGTCAAAAACGCTGGCATCGCCGGCATGCTCCTCGCGTACATGGCGTCGAAGTTGGTCCACCGACAGTGGTCCGTCGTGGCGGCGAATTCGTTGCTGTATGGACGCACTTTGAGCGACATGGGTGAGTACAAGGCCGAATTTGTCGGAAAACGATGTCCAATAGCGCATCGCCTTGTGGCCGCTTGACTGGGCGACGGCTTCCGGATGAAAGTCGCTGAGGTCGTCAGCTCTGCCAACCAGCAATACGAGATCCATGAGCGGGAGATAGCGGGAAGCAATACGCGCAGCCCAACTTGCTTCCCGTTCGCCTAAAGCGCCCACGCCTGGGAGGTCGAGCAGGTTCATGGGCGCGGAGTCTTCTTCGAAACTGCCGCACGGGATGTGTACAATTATCGGACGAGCTTGCGCGTCGAACTTCCCCGCCTCCATACGGATGCGTAGTTCCTTCAGACATTTTTCGGTGTCATCGTCGTTCAGGCTGTCGGCAGGCGAATGTCCCATTTCGGGTGCGTCAATATGCCAGTGATCGTCCACCGATCGCTGGTATTCGGTGGCGACGGCGGTTGCGGACCGGCCTAGGCCGCGTCCGCCTCGCAGCACGTTTCCGACCCGCTCCATGTCGGTTTCGCGTATGCCCAGCAGCCGTAACATCACCGTGGTCTTGCCGACCTGCGTGTTGCCATAAACGGCTACGCGGCCTTCTCCCTGGCGCGTGCCGACGAGATCGCGCAAATCGTCGGGTAGTATGTCGCAGAACTTCTGCCACGACTCGCGTTGCCACTCCCTCGCTTCGGCGTGCAGTTCACGCCATACCCGGAGCGCGCTCATTTAGTGCCTCCTGCAGCTCATACAACGTAGACCTGGCACCTCCCAATGCGCTCGCCTGGCGATCTGTCTGGGCGAGCGCCTCGTCAAGGTGGTAACGCTTTTCCAGACAGTACCTCAGGCGCTCCCGCACGTGGTCCATGGCCTTGTCGAAACCTTCCAGGCAGTGTTCGCGGTAGCACGCCGCAAACGCGGACGCGATCTGATGCCCCAATGCATAGCGATCCTGCTCCATGCGCTTTATCTGGTTCATTACGACCGCAAGCGAAATCACGGCGACCAGCGCGAGGCTCAAGGCCTGGGCGGGCACAGCGCCTGCGCTGCCGGTCAGTGCCCCCCAGAATGCGGGGATCGTGTCTATCTTACCGTCTGCTGCAAAGTCGAGGCCAAGCATGACGGCCAGCCCTTTCACGATAGTACTGGCCGAACCATGCAGGCTCTCGAAGTCGCTCTTGATGCTCTTTGCGAATTCGGCGAGGTCCGGCCGCGCTGCTTGTTCGTTCTGTACCCGTACGTGGCTCGAAAGCGATGCCATCCGGCCCAACTCGAGGATCAGTGCCGGCAAAATGTTGATGGCGGTGGTCAGTTCCTTGTTGCTGCGGAGGTCCAAGTCGCCATGCCGGTCCGGTGTAAAAAGGGCCATGAGGTTTTGTTCCACCATCGGGTTGAGGCGGCGGACAATG
>JAEUNN010000255.1 GCA_016791085.1 Rhodocyclaceae bacterium
TCGATATTGGCGGCTTTTCCGGCGTCGCGCAGGG
The DNA here is from genome assembly GCA_016791085.1 of Rhodocyclaceae bacterium. Classification (GTDB taxonomy): domain Bacteria; phylum Pseudomonadota; class Gammaproteobacteria; order Burkholderiales; family Rhodocyclaceae; genus JAEUNM01. The sequence goes on from JAEUNN010000255.1 coordinate 35, forward strand.
TGCGTGCGACGGCCGTGAAATAGCGGTGCGACTGCAAAAAACGCAGTTGCGAGCGCAGCCAGTCCGGCCACGCAATGTCGCGCCCCAGGGCCGCCTGTTCGCGCCACAGCGCGATGCTGGTGGGCAGGAAGTCGTCGCGGCCCAGCACGTCCAGATCCGCGTCGGCCATCAGGCGCTCCAGCTCGTCGTGCGGCGTCTGCGGCATGCGCGTGGTCATGACTATGCCGGCGATGCGCGCGATATCCGCCGCGCCGAACCCGAAACCGGGCAGCGCTTCCCGCATGATTTCCACGCTGGCGGCTTCGTGCCCGGCCTGGGTGCGTATATAACCCAGGTCGTGAAATGCGGCGCCCACTTCCAGCAGCCCCAGTTCGTGCGCACTGATGCCGGCCAGTTGTCCCAGGCGCCGCGCCGCGGGCAACACGTCGTCGGCGGTATGTGTGGGCGCGTGATAAATCAGGCTGGCCGGCAGTTCGCGCGCGAGGCGCGCCAGCGCATAGGCAATGGCTCCCGCATAGTCGGGGCCGGGAGGGGTGGCGCGGGGTTGAAGTGCCATGCTGGTGTCCGTTCTAAGCTAGTTGGCGGCCCCGGCACGACAGGCCGTGCTGGCGCACCGGCGTATTGTGCAGTCTGCGCGCTGTTTTCCGTTGCGCATTGCAGGTCATTTGCTGGTCAGTGCGATCACGCCCGGCTCCGCCTGCGGCGCCGTGCCTGCGGCGTGCTCGCGGCACCGCGCGGCCATGAAGCGCACCGGCCCGTCTTCGGGAAAGCGCGCGCCCAGCAGTTCGAATGCATTGAGCGCGCGCTCGAATTTGCCCGCCGCGTAAAGCGCCATGGCATCCTCGAAACCGGCGGCAAGTTGCCGCTGCTGTTCGGTGGCGCTGTCGTTGTGCGCGATTATTTCGACTATCGGGAGTGCTTCGGTTTTCCCCACGAAGCGGTAACTGCCCAGATTGCGCACCAGAAAATCGCTGCAGCCGTCGATCACGCCGCGCGTGGCGAGAATGCGCGTACCCAGCTGTTTGTTCAAGCCCTCGATGCGCGAGGCGGTGTTGGCGCAGTCCCCGACTATGCTATAGACGTAGTGGCCGCCGCCGCCGGCATGGCCCACGTAAAACTCGCCGTTGGCAAGCCCTATGCGCAAACTGCCGCTGATGCCGCGTCCGGTGTTGAACATATCTATGGCGCGGCTGGCTTCCAGCGCCGCCAGCACGGGCTGCAGATGCACCCGCTGGTCGTCCTTGCCGCCGGTCCAGGCGCACATGATGGCGTCGGCACGGAATTCCGTGACGGCCACGCCGTGGCGCTTGAGCGCGGCCGCCAGGGCGTCGAAATAGTCGTTCAAAAGCTTCGCCAGCTGGCCCGGCTTCATGCGCTCGGCGATGCTGGAAAAGCCGGCCATGTCGGTGGCGAGGCAGGTGCCGTAAGTGACGCGATTGACCGCGTCGGCTTCGGGTGCTTCGCCCACCAGCTTGTGATACACGTCTTCCGGCACATATTGGCGCATGGCGTCGCCAATGGTGCGCACCTTGCGCCGCTGCTGCCAATATTGGCCCAACAGGCCCAGCATCAGTGCCGCCGGCAGTTGCAGCAACAGCGGGGTGGCGAGCGGCCACCAGCGCGCGGCCGCGCCGAACGCCTGGACTGCCGCGCCGCCGTAGGCCAGGCCCAGCGCCAGCACCAGGGGTACGCCCCAGGCGGCCGGCGCCAGGTAGGCCAGGCCACCCAGCAACAGGCCGAAGCCGGCAATCATGGCCAGCGTGGCGGCCGGACCCGGCGCAAGCAGCGATTCGTTGCGCGCCAGATTTGCGAATGCCGTGGCGGCGATTTCCACGCCGCTCAGGTCCACGCCGTCGTCGCGCGTGAATACCGTGTAGAAGCGGTCGGGCTGGCCCGGATCGTACAGGTCGGAATAGCCCACGAACACCACCCGGCCGTGCAGGTCCATGGCTGCGTCCGGCACGTTGGGGTCGCCGCCCTTGATGAAGGCGTGATAAGGCAGGGTGGTGATGGCGCCGGGCGGCCCGTAATAGTTGAGCTGGCGCTGATGGCCGCCCGCATACATCCCGGCCAGGGCCGCGAGGCGCGGGTTTTCCGCCAGCGCGCCGCTGCCCGCCAGCGTGGCAGTGAGCGAGGGGTCCGACTCGAAGGCGCGGCGCAGACTGACCATGAGCGTGCGCAATTGCGCCGGGCCCGCGGCGTCGGCAAGCTGGCGCGGCAGTTCCTGCGCGCCCGGCACGCCGGCTTGCGCCAGCGCCGCGGCCAGCAATGGATAGCTGTCCGCCGCAAATAGCTGGAACGCCGCACAAGGCATGGTGGGCGCGTCCTGGGCACTGGATTTGAAAGTCCAGAACTGGTCCACGGCCGCTTCCAGCTTGGGCAGCGGAAACGGTGCGAGCGCGCGCGCGCCGGCCGCGATACTGTCTATCGGCGGCTCGATTTCTTCCAGCCACACCATGCCCTGGTGGCGGCCCTGCGCGTCTTCTATGGGCTGCATGCGCCCGGTCAGGTGCTCGAACAGCACCACGCGCCCGGAGCGCGCGATGGCCTGTCCCAGCGCCTGATCGTCCGCAGCATTGCGCGCGCGGCGGAAATCCATGTCGAACACGATGGCTTTGGCGCCGCGCGCGCTCAATGCATCGATAAGTTGGGCGTGCATGGCACGCGGCCACTCGCGCGGCAGATCGGGCAGCCCGAGGCGGCTGCCGGTACGCCCGTCTATGGCTACCACCACCGCTTCCGGCGGCGCCGGCCGCGGCCCGCGCAGATGAAATAGCGCGTTGAGGCCCACGCGCGTTTCAAAGGTGGTGTAGCCCGGCGTGAGCGCGAAGCCCAGCCCCAGGCAGGCGACTATTCCACCTGCCAGGGCTGCGCGTTTCCAAAGTGCCATGGGCGGCAGATCCTACGCGCCGCGCATGGACGGCGCGCCGGCGCGGCGCGCCTTGCTCAGTACAGGTAACACGTTTTCGTGCCGCCCGAGGTGATGCAGTAGTACGGGTCCTTGTTGATTTCGATATTGGTCTGCACTTCTTTGGGCGTGCTGTTGTGCGTGGGGCCGGGGCAGGCGCCAGCCGCGCCTTCGGCCAGGTTCGGGTCGCATTCCACGAGGGCATCATGGTTGCACACGCAGCAGCGGTCGCCGCTTTTCATGCCGAAAAACGGCTTGTCGAGTTCGATGCTGCAAATGAGCACCGGCGCGCCGCCGTTGCAGGTAATGCCCTGCAGGTCAAGAGACATTTTATCGCTGCACGAAGGCGTCGTGGTTTTGACCGGCACCGGTGCTTTGTTATTGAGGTTGTAGCAGAGGCTGAAGCCGGTAATCGGCAGCGTGCTGCCGGCGGTCGAACCGGGGATGCTCATGTTCTGGTCGGAAGTAACCCCGCCGGCCGGATAGATGATGACAGATACCGTAGAGCCGGACTTGAGCACGGCGTAATCGATGGGGGTGTTGGTGCTGGTCGGATCGAACTTCAGCGTCTTGCCGTCGGCGCTGAGGTAATAGACGACCTGTTCCGGCAGGCCGTCGTTATTGGGGGCCGTGCGGTCTGGTCCGCTCAGCGTGACGTTGGTGTTCGATATGGGCGAATTGACGCCCAGGCTCAGCACGACTTTATTTGCCGCATAGTCGCTGCAGGTTTTGTTGCCTTCGGCCGGAAATATCGTAACCGACTTGTCCGACGCCGTGGCCGCAATCGCGGCAAACATGCTCAACAACAGAAATAACAAATGCTGCGGATGAAAACGGTGAAACATGGAAAGCCCCCCACTAGAGCGTTGTTACAACGATGGCCGCCGTGCGGCGGTCGCTTAGAAATTTACGGTCACGCGCAATTGCACCATGCGTTCCGGGAAATACGGTCCGGTCGCCGGCTCGTCGCGGAATTCGCGATAGCTGTCGTCCTGGTAGCGGAATTCGCGGTCGAACAAATTCAGTACCGCGACGCTCGCGGCCAGGCGCCCGCCGATCGAGCGATAGCCCAACTGGGCATCGGTCACGGTAAAGGTGTCCGTGCCGGATGCTTTGCCTGACAGGTCCGAGCGCGCCACGCGCTGGCGTACGCCGGTTAGTCTCGCACCGGCGAAAAAGCCGGACGGGTGGAAATAGCTCAGGCCCAGAGGCAAGCTCAGCGTATCCACTTTTTCCGGCAGATCGGGGTCGAGCGAACCCTGACTGCGGTAGCGGTCGTAAGTCCAGGCCGCCGTCACGGCCAGGCGCTCGGTAGGCGCCCACAGGACGTGCAGGCGGTGCAGCTGTTCGTGGCGCCCTTCGCGTATCCAGTCGCCGGTGGTGCCGTTCAGTACCGGTTCGTCGAACTGGCGCGCGCTCAGTTCCAGGCCGCCGGCTAGCCGCGTGCCGGCGCGCCAATCCACGGCGGCGGCATAGCGGCGCGAGCGCGTGCCGTTGATGTCGTCGAAAAACTGGTTGAATCCGGCCACCTGGGTCGGTTCCAGCGTACGGTTGTTGGCCAGCGCCGGCTTCACGACCTGAAATGCCGCCGCGCGTACTTGCAGGCCCGGCAGCAGCTGCCAGCGCAGCCCGAGTTTGGGATTGACGGCGTGCACTTCCAGTCCGTCGTCCTGCGAATAACGGTCGCCGGATAGTCCCAGCGTGAGCGTCGCCGCCGGCACCGGCTGCAGGTTCAGGTAGGCGTAGGCGCGCGGGTTGCGGAATTTCACATTTTTGGCGAGCGAGGTGGGCGGCAGCGGCGCGCCAAACAGGCTTACCTGAAGTTGCCCGTCCACGTCGCGCCGGGTGGTGACCTGCGCTGCGCCGGCCAGGAAATTTCCGCGCTCCAGGCTTTGGACATATTGCGCCTCGTACTGGTCGGAACGGTCGCGCTGGCGCGACTGGGTGTCGAAGGTGAACGGGCCCAGGGCCTCGAACTGCGCAATATTTTCCTTGCGCACCGCATGCATGTAGGACAACACCAGGGTTTTGTCGGGTGCAGGCGTGAGGCGCAGGCCTATGCGTCCCAAATCCTGCTCGCGGCGTATGGTTTTATCCGCGACGAAATCTTTGGGGTCGAAATTGAAAGCCAGGTCGCCTTCGGTCGATTCGCGATGGCGCAATTCGATTTGCAGGCCAAGTTGCGGGTTGATTGCCCACTGTCCGAACAGGCTGCGTATTTCATGGCTTAGTTGATTGTTGTCGCGCCAGCCGTCGCCGTGATAGCCGAACGCCCCGGCGGCCAGGGACCAGGCGCCGAACTGGCCGGCCACCAGCGCTTCGCCGCTCAGTGTGGACCGGTTGCCGGCCATGGCCGAAACGCCGCCGTGCACCTGGTTGCGCTGGAACAGGGTATTGAATTCATTGAATCCGGCGCTGGCCGGGCCGCCCGCGGCGGCAAGGTTCAGATTGACTTCGCCGCTCGAACTTTGGACCGGATTCTGGTTGGAATCCTGCAATAGCTGCGACTGGAACAGTTCGGACACGCGCGATATTTCGTGCCGGCGCACGTCCTGGTAACTATCGGCCAGAAAACGGTGTGCGGCGGCATTGGCCGGGTCCAGCGCCAGCGAGGCGGATGCGGCGTCGGAGGCGAGCGGCCCGAAGCCCAGTTCGCCATAGGCGCGCGCCTGGCTTGCAGCGCGCGCGGCCTGGTCCTGGTCCAGCAACTGGCGGCTACGATACACCGCGCGGTTGTCGTTCAACTTGCGCGACATGTCCAGCGCCTGGACGGCCTCTATGGGCCGGTTCAGGCTTTGCAGCAGCAGGCCTTCGTACAGCCAGGGGGTGGGGTCGTTGGGGTCGAGCTGACGTGCCAGCGCGTACTGCTCTTGGTCCAGCGGCGTGCGCCGTTCGGCCGCGTAAGCCTTGCCCAGATAGGCGCGCAGCAGCGCGTTGGAACCGTCCAGTGCGGCCGCGGCTTCCAGTTCCGCGCGGCCGTCGGCCAGTTGGCCCGCGGCGATGCGCGCGAGGCCCAGGCCCAGGTGGCCCATGGGGTCGGCCGCATCCAGCGCGATGGCACGCTCGAAAGCACTTTGCGCCTCGCCCTCGCGGTATTCGGCCAGCGCCGCGAAACCGCGCACCAGCGCGCTGCGTGCAAGGCCGGGCGCCAGTGCGTCGGCGCGGCGCGCCGCGTCGAGCGCGCGGTGGCGTTCGCCCAGCATCAATTCCAGTTCGGCCAGCCGCGCCCAGGCCAGCGTCTCGTCCGGGTATTGCACGAGCGCCGCCGCCATGGTGTCGCGTGCGGCGACTATGCGGAACTGTGCCTGCTGCGCGTATGAGAGCGCCAGCGCGGCGCTCGCGCCGCCGCCCGCCGCGACCGCCTGTTCGGCCAGCGCGAGGGCGCCCGCGTTGTCGTTCTGTACCACCGCGATCACGGCGCGCAAAGCCAGCGCCGCGCCGGCCGCGGGACTGCCGGCCGGTATGGATTCCAGCGTCGCGCGCGCGCTCTCGGTCTGGCCCACGCGTATCTGTGCCGCGGCGCGGCTTAGCGCCGCGCCGGCCGCGCCCGGTGCTGCCGGGCCGGCCAGCACGGGCGGGTAATAGAGCGCCCATTGCACCTCGTCGCGCGGGCGCACCAGGGCGCGCGGCTGCGGGGCACTCCCCTGGACCGCGCGTGCCGACTGGCCGCCGGGCACGGGCAGGCTGCCCTGTTCGTTGGCGGCCACCACCGTGCCTTCGAACACGGTAAGCCGCGTTTCGCCGTCCAGTACCCTGAGCGCGAATTCCGTACCTTCGATGGAGCCGTTCAGATAGGGCGTGTTGACGGTCAGTACGCGCGGCTTGCGGCTGAACGATTGCAGCGCGCCCTTGAGCAGATCGATAAACGAGCGCTTTTCGCTCTGGCCCGCGATATCCACCAGGCGCAGCGTGGTGTTCTCGGCGATGCGCAGCACGGCGTCATTGACCAGCGCCACCGCGGCGCGGCTGTCCGGACCCACGCGCACGGCGTCGCCCTGACACAGTTTGTGGTCGGCGCGCGCACTTTCCCAGCGCGTCGAATTTCCGCTCGCGACTTCGACCTGACCTTCCAGTGCGACGAAGCGGCCGACCGCCTGGGCGCACTCGGCGGCGTGAGCGAGGCCGCCCGCCAGCGTCAGCAGGCTGGCCGCACTCATGAATGTGACATAGCGCGATGTGGCCATGTTAATGCCTCCCTGGCATGTTCGAGTTGGTGTTGGCTTGGGAACGGGGATGGCTGCGGTTGCGCGCGGAGCGGGCCGTGGGGCCTATCCGAGTATCTGCAACTGCCTGGCTTCCGCACTCAGTCTGCGAGCAAGTTCTTTGGCGAGGTTGGTCATCATTGCGGGTTTGAGGTCGGCGTCGATGGCGTCGAAAGGCAATTCGAGACACGCCACCGCATCCGCGGCGCGCGCCGCCGTGGACCGCGTCTGACCCGTCGCGAGCGCGAATTCGCCGAAGGACATGCCGGCACACACCGACACCACGCGGCGTTCGCGGCCATTATTGGTGCGAACGAGCAGATCGACGTTGCCATGCGTCACGAAGTACAGTGAAGTCGCCGCGTCCCCGGACTTGAAAATTTCCTGCGCCGGATCGAAGCGGCGCGGGACGCACAAAGCCTGCAGGCGCGCAAGTTGTTCCGGTTCGAAGTCCTGGCACAAATACTGTGCGCGCAATACGTCGCCTTCAAAATTCCGTGCGACATCGCCCAACCGGATTTCGAGCAGCCGGCTTTCGCACCATTCCAGCGCGGCGTCGGTGGCGCGAAACGCGAACACGCTTTCCACATCCATACCTTTGGCGGCGCGGGTGATGGCGCGGCGGAAAAAATACTTGTTGTCCAGGCCGGTCAGCAGCAATTGTTTGCCGGCGTTCACCATCCGTTGCAGCAGACCGCTCAGCAACTGTATCGAAGCCGTGGCGACATCGACCACGCGCAGAAAATCCAGGATCAGATAGTCCGTATCGTCCCAGGCGGCGGTGATGGCGCGAATCAGCGAGTCGGTCGACGCGAACATGAGTTCGCCCTGCAACTCATACACCTTGATGCGCTGGCCGTGCTGGCCCAGCGTCTGGCGCTCGGCGGCGGCGCGCTGGCGCCGCGAATGCACGTTCGCGCCGTCATAATGCACGCGCACCACCGAGGCCGAGGTGGCGCGCACCACCTTCAGCAGATGCAGGCCGAAATCGCGCGACAATTCTTCGCACACGCGCACGCCGCGGAAACTATTGCCTTTTTTGTCCAGCGGCGGCGAAAACACGCCGAGACCGAACTGTCCCGGCAACACCGCCATGATGCCGCCGCCCACGCCGCTTTTGGCCGGCATGCCGACGCTATAAACCCAGTTGCCGGAATAGTCGTACATGCCGCAGGTGGACATGACGCTCAACATTTTGTCCACATACTGGCCTTGTTGCGCGATGACGGAAGTGATCGGATTGACGCCGTTATTGGCCAGCGTCGCGCCCATCACGGCGAGATCGCGCGCCGTAACGAGTATGGAACACTGGCGGAAGTACAGATCGACCACTTCCTCCGGAAATTCCTCAATGATATTCGCATTGCGCAGCAAATGCGCGATGGCGCGGTTGCGATGTCCGGTATCGCGCTCGGAACGGTACACGTCCTCATCCATGGACACCGGGTGGCCCACGAATTTTTCGAAGCGCTGCATGATGCGGCGGAATTTTCCGTCCCAGCCGGGGCCGTCTATCAGCCCCGTGGTGGCGATGGCGCCGGCATTGATCATGGGATTGAACGGACGCCCGGTGTCCTTTTCCAGGCTGATGGAATTGAAGGCCTCGCCCGACGGTTCCACCCCGACCTTGGCGCGCACCCGCTCCACGCCTCGATCTTCCAGCGCCAGGCCGTAGGTGATGGCTTTCGAAATGGACTGAATCGTGAATTTCTGGTGACTGTCGCCGACCTGATAGACGTGACCGTCGACAGTTACCAGCGCTATGCCGAACCAATCCGGATCGGCGCGCGTAAGTTCGGGAATATAGCTTGCGACATCGCCGTCGCGTATGCCGGCGAGGCGGGCATGCAAATCTTCCAGATAGGCCTGGATAGGCAGCGCCTGCTGCAGAAGGATGGGATTCATCAACATGGAATGGATAGGAGCGAAGGTTCAGGCAAGCCTGACTGCATGCTTCATGCCATGCCGGCCGCGGCAAAACTGGATGTTACGAA
>JAEUNN010000285.1 GCA_016791085.1 Rhodocyclaceae bacterium
GCGGCGTCGCGCTACGTTCAAAGTCTGGCGCAAACCCCCGCCAATGTCACCCTCATATCCGCCGAAGAAATCCGCCGCTATGGCTATCGTTCGTTGTCCGCGGCCCTGCAATCCGTGCCGGGCGTGTATGACGCGACCAGCCAGTGGTCCGCATTCGGCATACGCGGCGTGGCGGTGCCGGGCGATTTCGGCTCGCGCATGCTGTTTCTGCTCAATGGCATGCCGGTCTATGAGCCGACCTACGGCAGCTTTTTCCTGGACCACGTCGATATCGAAACCGTCAAGCGCATCGAAGTCATACGCGGACCCGGTTCGGCCTTGTATGGCAGTGGTGCGGTGCTGGCCGTTATCAATATCGTCACGCGCAACGGCAGCGATCTGCCTGCGCATACGCTGGAAGTCGAGGCCGCCTCGCAAGGAACCTGGAAAGCTTACGCCTCCACCAGCCTGAGCGATCACGTCGGCAAGGATGCCTTCATCGCCGCCAGCACCGGCGCCAGCGCAGGGCGTTCCCTGTACCTGCGCGAATATGACAGCCCGCTCACCCACCGCGGCATCAGCGACGGCAATGACGCGTCCCGCACCGGGCGCCTGTTCGGCCGCTTCACGAACGGCGAAAGCTGGCTGCAGACGCATTTCGTGGAGCAGGTGCGCAGCGACCCATTGGCGAGTTATTCCACCGTATTCGATAGCAACCGCCTGCGCCTGCGCGAACAGATGGCCAGCCTGGAGGCCGGCAGCGCATTTGCGCTCGGCGGCGGCGGCCGCCTGGAAGGCCGCATGTTTGCCATCTGGTACAGCGAGCGCGGCGACTATCCGTATAACCGCGCGGTGCCGCAGATCGCGGGCCGTGTCGATTTCATCGACGCCACCGATTTTGCGTCCACGCAATATGGCGCCGAACTGCGCTACGAGGGCAACGGTGGGGCCGGCAAGCGCTTGTCGGGCGGCCTCGAATACAAGCACGTGATTGCGCGCTACAGCAACGGCAGCAGCCCGGGGCCGGCGCGTGACGGCAGCATCAATGCATCCGGCCGGCCGGAGTACGACCAGTTGGGCCTGTTTGCCCAAAAGGAATACGGGCTCTATGGCGGCACCCTGTTTATCGGCGCGCGCTACGACTATTACTCGAATTATTCGCGCGCCGTGCATGGCCGCCTGAGTCCGCGCGTGGCCTATGTGCGCGGGATAGACGCCGACACCAATCTGAAACTGAGCTACGGCGAGGCATATAGGGTGCCGACCGTGTACGAGTCGCTGTTCCAGGACGGCATGCCGGCCGCGCAAACCTTGTGGTCGAATCCCGACCTCAAGCCGGAAATCGCGCGCAGCCTGGAAGTGCTGCTGGAATCCACGCCGCGGCCCGGTCTGCGGCTATATTCCAGCCTGTTCGCGAACCGGCTGCACGACGCGCCGGTGCTGGTCGAAACGGCCAGTCTGGGCGGCCTGAACTGCAGTCGCACCAAATGCTTCCAGTACCGCAACAGCGGCAGCACCTTGCAATCGGTCGGTATCGAAGCCGGCGCGCGTTACACCGGCTCGGACGGGCTGCTGGCCTATACCTCGGCCTCGCTGCAGCATGCCACCGAAGGCGGCGCGCGCGCGCCTGCCGCGCCCAATGTGGTTGCCAAGGGCGGCCTGGTGCTGCCGTTCGGGCGGACCGACGCGATACTGGAGTCGGTGTGGGTAAGCCGCGCCGACGGCGTGCTGCGAAATTCCGTCCGCTCGGATGCGGCGCCCGGCTATCTGCTGGTGCACGCCGGCCTGCGCTGGAGCGCGCCGGAAGGGCGCTGGCGCGTGGCGCTGCGCGTCGACAATCTGTTCGATCGGCGCTATTACACCATCGCCTCCCCCGAGCTCGCGCCGCTGCAGCGCATACCGGGGGCCGAGCGGCGCCTGTCCTTCGTGCTGTCGAAAGACCTCTGAGTGGGCCGCGCGCTATTTGCCGCCCTGCGCGGCCTGCTGAGCGGATGGCTCCCTGCCTTGCTGGCTATCTGGTGCGGCACGGCCTGCGCTCAGGTAAGCCAGGTTACCCTGGTGCTGGCGGAAGATACCGAAGTACATCGTCAGGTGGTGGCGACCATACAGGGCATACTCGAACAGGGACCCGGACCGCGCATTCCCAGCCGCACCCTCACGGTGAAAGAACTTGCCGTGCGCAACGAGCGCATCAGCGGCGAATTGCTGGTGCCGGTGGGCACTTTGGCGGCACAGGGCGTGGCCGCACTGGATTTGCCGATTCCTACGCTCAATACCCTGATTCCAAAACAGGTTTACGAAAAAATACTGCAAGGCCAGCCGTCGCTCGATGCGCGCCGGTTTTCCGCCCTGTTTCTGGACCAGCCGCCGCGGCGCCAGGCCCGTCTCGCGAAACTCGCGTTTCCCGACCGGCAGCGCGTGGGCATGCTGCTGGGACCGGATTCGAGTGCCTCGCAGGCGGCCGTGACCGCCGCGCTGCGCGCGCAAGGTTTGCAGGCGGTGGTCGAAAAGACCGTCAGCACCGACGATCTGGCGGTCGCTCTGAACCGCCTGTTGGGCCAGAGCGACCTGCTGCTGGCGCTTCCCGACCCGTTCGTGTACAACCGCAATACGCTCGCCAACCTGTTGTTGATCACGTTCCGGATACAAAAGCCCGTTTTGGGCTATTCGCAGGCAAATGTCCGGGCAGGGGCCTTGCTGGCTCTTTATACTTCGCCCGTCCAGGCGGCGCGCCAGACGGCGGAAATCGTACAGGCGCTGTCCGTGGGGCGGGCCACGCTAGGCGCCCCGCAGTATCCGAAATATTTCGAACTGGCGATCAATGACACCGTGGCCCGATCACTGGGAATTTCCCTGCCGCAGGAGGCGGTGTTGAGGGCGCGCCTCGAAGCCATGGAAAGTGCCGATTGATGGACACGTCATTACATGCGCGCCTGCTTGCGCTGGCCCTCGGTCCGACTTCCGTGCTGGCGGTGGTGCTGGCGGCGTATTTCACCGACGCGCGCATCGACGAACTCGAACAGGCCCTGCGCGAAGAGGGCCGGACCGCCGCCCGGCAGGTCGCGCAGGCCGGCGAATTTGCGGTATTTGCCGGCAATCTGGAATTTCTGCAGCGCCTTGCCTATGCCGCGGCGCAGTCACAGAACGTGCGCGTCGTCACCATCTACGATCAGCACGACAAGCAACTGGTAAGGCAGGTCGCCGAGGGCGCCGACGGCGGGCAGTCCGGCGATCATCCGCAAAATTTGCGCTTCACGGCACCCATCGTGCTGGGGCAGAACTTCCCCATGCCGCAGGACCCGGCCTCCGGCGAAGCGCCGGCCGACCCGACGCCGCAGGTGCTGGGCAAGGTGCTGGTCGAGGTGTCGCAGGAATCCACCGCGGCGCGCAAGCGGCAAATGCTCGCGAGCGGGCTCACCATCGCGCTCGTCGCGCTGGCGCTGAGCGCTGTCGCCGCGCTGCGCCTCGCGCGGCGCGTGACGCGGCCGATACTGGGGCTGGTCGATGCGGTCGAAAAGATGGCCGAAGGCCGGCTCGACGTGCGCGTGCCGGAAGTGTCGGGCGGCGAGCTGCACAAGCTCGAATCCGGATTCAACGCGATGGCCGGCGCGCTGGAATCGGTGCATCGCGACATGCAGAAAAAGATCGACGAAGCCACCTCGCTGCTGTCGCACCAGGCGCGCCATGACACCCTGACCGGCCTCGTGAACCGGCGCGAATTCGATGTCCGGCTGGCGCGCTGTTTCAGCAGCGCCAAGCAGCACGGCGCGCGCCATTTGCTGTGCTTCCTCGATCTCGACCGCTTCAAGATCGTCAACGATTCGTGCGGCCACGCTGCCGGCGACGAACTGTTGCGCCAGGTGTCGGCGCTGCTCAAGGCGCGCCTGCGCGACCGCGATACGCTGGCCCGCGTGGGCGGCGACGAATTTGCCGTGCTGCTGGAAAATTACGCCGATCCGCTGCATCACGGCGTGGCT
>JAEUNN010000370.1 GCA_016791085.1 Rhodocyclaceae bacterium
CAGGCGCAGCGACTGCGGCAGCACGCGGGCGACATGGCTGGTCGCGCCGGATTCCCACTCCACATTGCCGTCAGGGTGAAAACTGAGGCGCAGGGGCGGCCGCCGCCAGTGCGTGGCGCCGCGCGGGTACAGCGCGTGCGTGGCGGACAGGGCCAGCCAAATCGCGCCGCCGGCCATCCAGGGTAGAGGCAAGCCCGGCAACACCGCCAACGCGGCCGCATGCACGGCCAGCACCCAGTACAGCAGGCGGCGCGATGGACGCAGTTCGACGCTGAACGATTGCGCACGATGTGAGGACATTTGGTCGTGCCGCCGGCGTCAGGGCGAGGCGCCCGGGCTCAGCATGGACGCACCCGCAGGCGCCGCGCTCGGCACGGGCGTGCCGGTACGGCCAGGCAGGCAGCAACCAAACCGTCTGAATGAACCACCACGCGGGCCGCCAGAAAGACCGGCCCGGGCTCGCCTGCGCGGCGCTTACCCGGACCGGGCCACATGGGGTGGGACGCGCCGGCCGCGACTATCGGTCACGGCCGGGCGCAGACCTTCAGATTTTGCGGAATACCAGGGTGCTGTTCGTACCGCCGAAGCCGAAAGCATTCGACAGCGCGACACCGATAGGCATTTCGCGCGGCGCGTTGGGCGCGTAATCCAGGTCGCAATCCGGATCCGGATCGTGCAGATTGGCCGTAGGCGGCGCGATCTGGTGATACACGGCCAGCGTCGTGAACACCGCCTCGATGCCGGCCGCCGCACCCAGCAGGTGGCCGGTCATGGATTTGGTCGAACTCATCACCAGTTCCTTGGCATGCTCGCCGAACGCGCGCTTGACCGCGATGGTTTCGGCCATGTCGCCAAGCGGCGTGGACGTGCCATGCGCATTGATGTAATTAACCAGGCGCGTGTCTATGCCGGCGCGATTCAAGGCGGTTGCCATGCTGCGCGCCGCGCCGCGGCCATCTTCGGCCGGAGCGGTAATGTGATGCGCATCGGCGCTCATGCCGTAGCCAGCCAGTTCGGCGTAAATGCGCGCACCGCGCGCACGCGCGCGCTCGTACTCTTCGAGCACCAGCACACCGGCGCCTTCACCCAGCACGAAGCCGTCGCGTCCGCGATCCCAGGGCCGGCTCGCGGTAGTGGGGTCGTCGTTGCGCGTGGACATGGCCTTGGCCGCGCAGAAGCCACCCACGCCTAGCGGGCAAATGGTGGCTTCCGCCCCGCCGACCACCATCACGTCGGCATCGCCGTACTCGATCAGGCGCATGGCCTCACCGATGGAATGGTTGGCCGTGGCACAGGCGCTGACGGTCGCGAAATTCGGCCCCTGGAACCCGTAGTTGATGGCCAGGATGCCGGAAATCATGTTGATGATGGAACCCGGCACGAAAAACGGCGAAATTTTGCGCACGCCGCCGCTGTGCAGGGCCGCCAGCGTGTCCTCGATCATCGGCAGGCCGCCGATGCCGGAACCGATGCACACGCCTATGCGCTCCGCGTCGGGCGGGTTGGCCTCGATGCCGGCATCCTTGAGGGCATCCATGCCCGCCGCCAGGCCGTAATGGATGAAAGTGTCATAGCGACGTGCTTCTTTCGGGGAAAGATAGCCGGCAACGTCGAACCCTTTCACCTCGGCCGCAATACGCGTGGGAAATGCCTGCGCGTCGAAATGCGTGATCGGGCCTATGCCCGAACGGCATTGCAGGATGTTTTCCCACGCGCTGGCGAGCGTGTTCCCGACCGGCGAAATGATGCCCAGGCCGGTAATGACTATTCTGCGTCGACTCAAGTGCTGCTCCCGATGAGGTGTAACGCTAAACCCAGGCGTATTACTCCTTGACGTGCGCCTTGATGTAGTCGATGGCCCCCTTCACGGTGGTGATTTTCTCGGCTTCTTCGTCCGGAATTTCGCATTCGAATTCTTCTTCCAGCGCCATCACGAGTTCTACCGTATCGAGCGAATCGGCACCCAGATCGTCGATGAACGAGGACTCCATGTTGATGCTTTCCTCATCGACGCCCAGTTGCTCGGCCACGAGTTTCTTGACGCGCTGAACGATGTTATCCACTTTTATGACTCCTTCCCCTACGAATAAGGTATGAAAAACAGAATTATAGCCTAGCTGACAGAGCGCTTACTCCGTCAGTTCATGTACATGCCGCCATTCACGTGCAAGGTTGTACCCGTAATGTACGCCGCCTGGGGCGAGGCAAGAAAACCCACCGCGGCAGCGATTTCCTCCGGCTTGCCCAGCCGCCCGAGCGCAATCTGGCCCGTCAAGGCCTCGCGCTGCGCCTCCGGCAATGATTTGGTCATGTCGGTATCGATGAAGCCGGGCGCCACGCAATTGACCGTAATGTTGCGGCTGCCCAACTCGCGCGCCAGCGCGCGGCTCATGCCGGCCACACCGGCTTTGGCCGCGGCGTAATTGGCCTGTCCCGGGTTGCCGGAACTGCCCACCACCGACGTGATGTTGATGATGCGGCCGCTGCGCGCCTTCATCATGCCGCGCATCACCAGGCGCGACATGCGGAACACCGCCTTGAGGTTGGTATCCAGCACGGCATCCCAGTCCTCGTCCTTGAGGCGCATGGCCAGGTTGTCGCGCGTGATGCCGGCGTTATTGACCAGTATGAGCACGCTGCCGTAGGACTTTTCGATATCCGCCAGCAGCGCCTCGCAGGCCGCCGCATCGGTCACGTTGAGCATGGCGCCGCGGCCGCGTATGCCGGCCTGTTCGAGCGCCGCATGGATGTCCTGCGCGCCGGCTTCGCTGGTGGCGGTTCCCACCACGATGGCGCCGCGCCGGCCAAGTTCCAGCGCGATCGCACGGCCTATGCCGCGGCTTGCGCCGGTAACCAGTGCAACCTGAGCTTCGAGATCGTTCATGCCGCCCCCCCGACTTGCGCCAGCGCCTTGTCCACGCCGGCCGCATCGGCAAGCGCGGCGCCCTGCAGGCGCCCGTCGCAACGTTTGACCAGCCCGGACAGCACCTTGCCGGGACCGCACTCGAACACCTGCGTCACGCCGGCATCAGCCATCGCACGCATGATTTCCACCCAGCGCACCGGCGCGGCGGCCTGGCGCACCAGCGCATCGCGTATGCGCGCGGGCTCGGATTCCTGCGCCACATCCACGTTATTCACGACGGCAATGGCGGGACTCGCGAATTTGACCTCGGCCAGCGCCACGGCCAGCCGCTCGGCCGCCGGCTGCATGAGCGCGCAATGGAAAGGAGCGCTCACCGGCAGCATGACGGCACGCTTGGCGCCGCGCGCCTGGCAGGCGGCCACGGCACGCTCCACGGCGGCGGCATTGCCGGCGATCACGGTCTGTTCGGGAGAATTGAAATTGACCGGAGCGACCACCTGCCCTTGTGCGCTTTCGGTGCAGGCCGCGGCGATAAGTCCGGCGTCCAGCCCGAGTATCGCGGCCATGGCGCCCTCCCCGGCCGGTACCGCAACCTGCATGGCCTGCGCGCGCAGGCGCACCAGGCGTATGGCATCGGCCAGATCGAGCGCGCCGGCTGCCACCAGGGCCGAATATTCACCCAGCGAATGGCCCGCCAGCAGCGCCGGCGCGGGTCCGCCGCGTTCCTGCCAGAGGCGATAGGTGGCGACGCCCGCCGCCAGCATCACGGGCTGGGTATTGACCGTCTGCGCCAGCGCCTCGGCCGGGCCTTCGGCCACGAGCCGCCACAAGTCTTCGCCCAGCGCCGCGGAGGCGATCTCGAACGTGCCGCGCACGGCCGCCGAATCGCCATAAGCGGCCATCATGCCGACCGACTGGGATCCCTGGCCTGGAAATACAAACGCAAATTTCATCGCAACTCGTCCGCCCTCAGAAAGTCAGAAGTACCGCGCCCCAGGTGAATCCGCCGCCCACCCCCTGCAGCAGCAGGCGCTGGCCGGGCCGGATGCGGCCATCACGCACGGCCAGGTCGAGTGCCAGAGGCACCGACGCAGCCGAGGTGTTGCCGTGCTCCGCCACCGTCACGACCACCTTTTCCATGGGCAGATCGAGGCGTTTCGCCGTAGCCTGCAGGATGCGCACATTGGCCTGATGCGGAATCACCCAGTCCACCTCGGACGTGGCGATGCCGGCTGCCTTGCAGACCTCGACCGCCACCTCGCCCAGCACGCGCACCGCAAATTTGAATACCGCCTGGCCGTCCATTTGCAGGAAAGGCGAGCCGGTCACCTTGCCGCCGCTCACGCTGCCCGGCACCGACAGGATGTCGCTGTAGCGGCCGTCGGCATGCAGCGCGGTGGCCAATATGCCGGGCGTATCGGAGGCTTCCAGCACGACCGCGCCGGCGCCGTCGCCGAACAGCACGCAGGTGGTGCGATCGTCCCAGTTGAGGATGTGCGAGAACACCTCCGAACCTATGACCAGCGCGCACTTGTGGCTGCCCGAGCGGATGAATTTTTCCGCCGTGGCCAGCGCATAAACGAAGCCCGAACACACCGCCTGCATGTCGAACACGGCCGCGTCGTTGGCCATGCCGAGTTTTTTCTGCAGGATGGCGGCCGTGCTGGGGAAAATGTAATCGGGGGTGGAGGTGGCCAGTATCACCAGGTCCACCTCATTAACCGCGCGGCCGGCCGCGGCGAGTGCGTTTTTTGCGGCCTCCAGGGCGAGGTCGCTGCAGGATTGGTCATCGCGCGCGAAATGGCGCGTACGGATGCCGGTACGACCGACTACCCATTCATCACTGGTATCTATGCCGCGCGCGACGAGGTCGTCGTTGCTCAGGCACAGCGGCGGCAGATAACTGCCGGTGCCGGTGATGCGCGCATGGATCATGCCCCCGCTCCTGTTTCGCTGGCGTTCGCCGCACGCTCGGTCATACGCTCCCCTATGCGCCGTATCAGGTCGAAGCGCACCGCCTCGATGGCCCGGAACAAAGCCCGTTCGAATGCATAGGCATCTGCGGACCCGTGGCTCTTCACGACTACCCCGCGCAGGCCCAGCAAACTTGCCCCATTATACCGCCGGTGGTCGACGCGGCTCTTGAATGCCTTGAGCACCGGCAACGCCACCAGCGCCGCCAGTTTCGCATAGATATTGCGCCCGAATTCCTCGCGCAGGAAGGTGGCGATCATCTGTGCCAGACCTTCTGACGTTTTTAGCGCCACATTGCCGACGAAACCGTCGCACACGACCACATCCGTGGTGCTGCGATAGATGTCCGTCCCTTCCACGTTGCCGTAAAAATTCAGCCCGCTCGCACGCAGCAACTCGCCGGCCTGTTTGACCGTCTCGTTGCCTTTCATTTCTTCCTCGCCGATATTGAGCAGCCCCACGCTGGGATTTTCCTTGTGCTCCAGCGCACTCACCAGCAGCGAACCCATGATGCCGAATTGCAGCAGGTGCTCGGGCGCGCACTCGGCGTTGGCGCCCAGGTCCAGCATGAGTGTCTGACCCTTCAGGGTGGGCAGGGAGGTTGCGATGGCGGGGCGGTCTATACCCGTCAGGGTGCCCAGCACGATGGTGGAAATGGCCATCAGCGCGCCGGTGTTGCCGGCCGACACGGCGGCCTGGGCCTCGCCCGATTTCACCAGGTCGATGGCGCGCCGCATGGACGAATCGCGCTTGCGGCGCAACGCGTCGCGCGGCTTGTCGTCCATGGCGACCACTTCCGCGGCGGCCAGCACGGCGAGGCGGTCGCCGAATTCGGCGCGGTGCGACGCCAGCACCGGCTCCACCACGTCGGGCAGCCCGACCAGCACCACCCGCGCGTCACTTTCGTGACGCAGCAGCGACAGTGCAGCGGGTATCGTGACGGGCGGACCGTGGTCGCCGCCCATGCAGTCGATCGCGAGCGTTACCAAGGTGGGAACAATCTGACGCCAGGCAGACGCGGACGATGAGCGCGGAAAGGATTACAGATCGACGTGCTTATTCGCCTTTGTCGGCAACGACCTTCTTGCCACGGTAATAGCCGGTCGGGGAAATGTGGTGGCGCAGGTGCACCTCACCGGTGGTGGGCTCGACAGCCAGGGGCGGCTTGGCGAGAAAATCGTGGGCTCGGTGCATGCCGCGCTTGGACGGCGATTTCTTGTTCTGCTGTACGGCCATTTCAAATACTCCGGTTTAAACAGGGTTCATCATTCATCGTTGCCGCCGCGGCGCAGGCGCGCGAGTGCGGCAAACGGCTTGTCGGCGGAATCTGCGTCCGCGTCGGCGGGCAGATCACACGTGTCGTGCATGGGCGCCATGGGGAGGCACAGCAGCGCCTCGTCCTCGGCCAGCGCACGCGCATCCATTTCGGGCAGGGCTTCGATCGCGTCGTAGCGATCGTCTTCCAGCTCGTCCTCCGGCCAGGCTGCCCCCGGAGGAACCAGCAACAGGCACACGCGCGTATCGAGTTCCCATTGCATGGGCTGCAAACAGCGCTGACACCGCAATTGCAGCATACCGCGTACCGTCATGTCGAGCCAGCATTTGCCCTCGTCGTCGCGGCGGCCGGCAAGTTGGACGTCGAGCGGCGCGAGCACGAGCGCACCGGCCTCTCCCAATCTTTCCAGTTCCCGCGTTCCGAACTGCATCGAAGCACTGGCGCCGGCACGCGCAAACGCCAGTGGATCGAACAGCGGGAAGCGAATCGAAGACGCTTGTCGCGACATAGGGCGCGCATGATAATATCGCCAGCTTTACCTGTCAAAGCCGCGCCGCGCGCGGTGTCACACTTTGTCCACTTCCGCGACCAGCGCGCCGCAACTGGTGCTCGCCTCGACGTCGATCTACCGGCGCGAATTGCTGCAGCGGCTGCAATACCCCTATTCCGTGCTGGCACCCGATTGCGACGAAACGCCGCTCGCCGGGGAAGTTCCGCGCGCGCTCGCGCTGCGGCTTGCCGAAGCCAAGGCGCGCGCGGTCATAGCGCGCGCGCCGGGCGCGCTGGTGATAGGCAGTGACCAGGTCGCCCACAGCGGCGGCGAAATTTTCGGCAAGCCAGGCACACGCGCGCGCGCCGCGCTGCAATTGCAGCGCCTGTCGGGCCGCAGCGTGGTATTCGAAACCGCCCTGTGCCTGCTCGACGTGGATCGCGACAGCCTGCAACTGGCCTGTGTACCCACCGAAGTGCGCTTCCGCACGCTTACCGGCGCGGACATCGAGCGCTACCTGGAGCGCGAGGACGCCACGCAGTGCGCCGGCAGCGCACGCGCCGAGGGCCTGGGCATCAGCCTCGTCGAACACCTGCGCGGCGACGATCCGACCGCGCTGATCGGCCTGCCGCTCATCGAGCTGTGCAACATGTTGCGCCGCGCGGGCCTCGCCCTGCCCTGAAAGCAGCCGGCCCGCGCCGGCGCGCGCGCAGTCACCCGCCATTCCCGCACAAACCGGCACGCGGCGCCGAATTTCCCCCGGCGGCGCCCGCTGCAGCCGCGTGAGCCGTCGGCTATGCTGGCATTTCGGGCCATTGCCCGGACCTAGTCCGCTACTGCAACGCCGGGAGGAGTACCGTCCATGTCACTGCT
>JAEUNN010000413.1 GCA_016791085.1 Rhodocyclaceae bacterium
CCACCTCGGCCTTGAATTCGGCCAGGCCGACGCCGGACGCCAGACCGACGGCGATGGTCCCGCCCGAGGGCGTGGCCGTCGCAATGCTATCGGCCGTGATGTCGGCATCGTTGCCGATGGTGATGGTCGAGGCGCCATCGACGTAGGCGCGCGTCGCGCCCAACACCTTGCCGATGGCCTCGGCGGCCGAAATCGACACGCCCAGCGAGGCCGCGAAGCCCGTTACGTGAGGCGTCACGTCGTGATGGCTGTCGGCATCGACCTTGAGGTAGTTCCTGGCAAGCAGGGTCGAGTTGCTGGCGTAGGCTTCGACGGTCGAATTCACCGTCTCGACCGCGCGCGCGCCGACGATGGCGCCGCTAATCAGGCCGATGCCCACTGCCGACGCGTCGGCACTGGTGACCAGATCGGCCTCGAGCTGCGTGCTGTCCGCCACGATCTTGAGGTCGCCGCCGCGTGACTCCACCGTGCTGTTCTCGACCGAGGCTTTGGTCTGCGAGTTGATCGTGTTGCTGGACAGGGCGATCCCGGCGGCCAGGGCGCCGCCTGGCGATCCCGCGAAGGACACCGCGTTCACATCCGCCGTGGCGTCGAGCGTGTCGTGTGCTTCGACCGTCATCAAGCCGACACCGGCCGCGCCGATCGCGCGCGCATCGGAGTTGTTGCGCACCTGCGCCCTGGTCGTGCGCGTCACGGTATTGGTCCCGCTGGCGCCTGCGCCGGCACCGGCGGCGCCAATGCCGATCGCCACCGCGACGGCATAGGCATCGGGCGTGGCGAACAGCTCGCTTTCGGAATTGGCCGACACGCTGAGCGCACCGGTGTTGGCGCGCACCCGGCTGTCGTCGATGGCGGCACTGGTGGTGCCGGCCAGCGTGTTGGACGCCTGCGCAGCGGAAATGGCGATCCCGCCGGCGACGAAGCCGCCGGAAATCGAGATTGACGCCGCGGTCGCGTCGGCTTTGCTCCAGATCGAGTCCGTCGCCGTCAGCAGCACGGCACCGCCCGCGCTCACGTCCTGGCCGTCGTTCGTGTTGGAGGCGAGGATGTCCGCCTGGACATTCTGCGTGATGTTGTTGTTGACGACCGCCCCGGCGCCGGCGCCGGCCAGCGAGAAGCCTATGGCTGCCGACATCGAAATGGCCACGCCCGTACCGTTGGACGTGAGCGTGCTGTCGGCCAGCGCCGTCAGTTCGACATTGACGCCGGCATCGACGTCGCTGTCGCTGATGCGCGCACGCACCGTGCCGCCCATCGTCGAGTCGGCCTCGGCAAAGGCAACCGACAGGGCGATCGAGGAACCCCCTGCGAACGAGCCGCCCACCGACACGCCGACGACATCGTTGGTAAATGCGGTTTGGTCCGTGGCGGTAAGCAGCACGGAACCGAGCCCGGCGTCCACGTCCGAGCCGCCGGCGATGAGCGCCTCGACCAGGTTGCTGGAGGTCAGCGATGCGATCGCGCCCGCGGCCGCGGCCGAGCCGGATACCCCGCCGGCAGCGCCGAAGGACACGCCCACGGCAACACCCTCGGAATTGACCGTGCCGTCGGACAGCGCGTCGAGCGTGACATTCCCGCTCGCCGCCGTCACTTCGGAGCCGGAGATGATCGCCTGCGTGCTGGTGCCGAAGTCGACCTCGGCTATCGACAGCGCCAGCGACAGGTTCAGCGACACCGCGCCCGCACCGCCGATACTGACCGACACGGCCGTCAACACGGAGTCCATCGACGAACTGTCGGTAGCATTGAGGGAGATCGCGTCGCCATCGACGTCGGAGCCATTCACGATGCTGGCTTCCACGTCATTGGACAGCGAGTTGTTCGCCAGTACGGCGCTGACGGCGAGGTTGATCGACACGCCGCCCGCGCCGCCCACCGACACGCCCACCGACTGAGCGTACGCTTCGAGCGCGTTGTGCGCGAAGGCCTCGACCGTGACGTTGCCGCCACTGCTGCTCACCGTCGAGTCGGCTATCGTCGCCAGCAGGCTGCCGCCCAGCGTGTTCTCGGCATAGGTCGCCGACACCGCGACGTTGACGGAAAGCCCGCCGGCGCCGCCGGCGGAAACGCTGACCGCACCCAGCTCGGACAGGATATGGGCCTTATCCTCAGCCGCGACGCTCACGCCGTCGTCGGCATCCACCGTGCTGCCGACGATGCTGGCCTCGACGGCGTTGTTGATCTGGTTGAAGGCGATGACGCCGGCACCGGCGACATTCACCGACACGCCACCGGCACCTCCGGCGGCAATCCCCACGGCAATGCCGAAGGATTCGATTTCCATCTGGTCGGCGCCATCCACGGTTTGCGCCGATACCGTCACTTCGCCGGCAGTGTCCACCGTCGAATTGTCGATGCTCGCCTTCAAGGCGTTGCCGACCTGCACGTCGTCGGACGTGGTGCCGGTGAGCCGCAGGTCGCGATAGTCTATGTTGCCGTCGCCGTTGATGTCGAAGGTCGAGCCGATCTTGGCCTTGAGGGCCGCCTTGTAGGCCGCGCTCGGCTGCCCGGCGGCAAACACGCTCAATCCGCCCAGGGCATCGATGGCCTGGTCCGCCGTCAGGTTGTCGTCGGCGGTCGATCCGTCGTCGAACGATGGCGTGCTGTCGGTATCGACAAATCCGTCGGCGCCCGGCGTCGGCATGTCGTCGAAAATCCCGTCCGCGCCCGCGCGCAGCTCGTTGAGCCGCGTCAGCACGGCCACGCCGGCATGCAGATCATGGAAGTCGATAGTCCCGTCGCCATTCCAGTCGAAGTCCAGGCCCGACGACATGGCGTTGCTCGCATACACGAGCGCGCCTGCCACGTTGACCGACGCGGCACCGGCGCCGCCGGCAGCCACCGAGGCCGACACCAGTGTGGCAAAAATCCCGGACACGTCGGTCGCACTGACGTTGACTGCACCGTTGCTGGCGTGGTTGGCCGTCACGACGCTGCCGTTCTTGATGCTGGCTTCGACCGTGTTGCCGGT
>JAEUNN010000436.1 GCA_016791085.1 Rhodocyclaceae bacterium
GGTGCTGGACGAACCGACCAACCACCTGGACATGGAATCCATAGAATCCCTGAACAGCGGGCTGGAAAAGTTTCCCGGCACGCTGCTGTTCGTATCGCACGACCGCGAGTTCGTGAGTTCCCTTGCCACACGCATATTCGATCTGCGGCCGGACGGGCAGATCGTCGATTATCACGGCACTTACGACGAGTACCTGGCCAGCCAGGGACTGGACTGAAGCGGGCTGTCCGGCGCGCAGCACGACGCATCGACGCGCCGCGCGCGTTTCTCGGCCTGTGCGTGCGCGCACGCATGCTAGACTTCGACGGCAGGCGCAAGGGCGCCGAATGCTTTCCGGTGCGAACGGCGCAGGGCCGGGTCAGGCCTGACCGGCGTGCGGCGCGGCCGGAACCAGACAGGGGCGTCATTCGTGCAAGGTCCGCAACAACAGGCGCTTGGAAACATCCCCTGCGCCACCCCGCCAAGCCCCAGCCGGCTGCCGGCACGGCGCCAGGGTGGGTTGCGCCGCCGTCACCGTGGCGGCGCACGCGGGCAGATCCGTGCGCCGTATGCAGCCCCTGCCGGCACCAGCGCAGGAATTCGTAATTCATGAATGCACCATTGCGCCTGCGCACGCTGCGCGACGAGGACGACGCCTTCCTGCGTCACCTGTACGCCTGCATACGCAAGCCCGAACTCGATCTGCTCAACTGGGATGCCGGGCGCGAAGCGGCTTTCCTGCAGACGCAGTTCGACTCGCAGCAGCAGTACTACCACACCTTCTACCCGGGCGCGCAATTCGACCTGGTGATGCTGGGCGATGAGCCCATAGGCTGTTTTTACGTGCTGCAGGACGGCGGCGACTTCCGCGTGATCGACCTCGCCATCCTGCCGGAACATCGCGGCAACGGTTATGCCACCGCGGTACTGACTGCGCTCATGCACGAAGCACACCGTGCCGGCTGTTCGGTCAGCATCCACCTCGAGCCTTACAACCCCGCCGTCAGTCTGTACCAACGTCTGGGCTTCCGCGAAGTACGCATGGTGGGCCTGCACCGGCTCATGCAGTGGCAGCCGTGAGCACCGCACCGCGCGGCGGCTGCATTCCCCGCGTGGCGGCAGTAGTCCAAGCCGAGCGCCCGCGCCCGCTCTACACTGGGCGGTAGGTACGGGCATTCCGGCCAGGCGGAGCAAACATGGCCAACGTGTATGTATCTTCCACGCTTATCGACCTCAAGGACGAACGCCAGCGCGTCATCGACTGGCTCGTCGCGGCGCGCCATCTGCCGCTGCACAGCTATACGGCCGACAGCGAAACCGTACGCGACTCATGTCTCGCCGACGTAGATCGGTGCGACCTCTACGTGCTCATCGTGGGCCACCGCTACGGCTTCCGGCCCGATGCCGACAACCCGGAAAAGCTGTCCATCACCCACCTGGAATACCGCCGCGCACAGGGCAAGCCGCGCATCATCCTGGAGCGCACCAACATACCCGACGTGGCGCTGTGCGACCTGGCCCATCCTGTGGATGGTCCGGCGGTGCTGGCATTCCGTGCCGAAGTCGAGCGCGAGCAGCGCCCTTACTGTTTCAACGAGTCGGGCGGACTGATCCAGGGACTGTCCACGGGCGTGCAGAACGCGCTGGACAAACTGCAGGCGCAAGCCAACCAGGCGCGCCCGGCCACCGCCCCGGGCGCCATTGCGCCGCACTCGCGCGCACTCGATTGCGGCGTGCTGGTGCTGTACGCGGGCGGATCCGACGATGCATTCGCAACCGCGCTGGCGCAGGCGCTGCGCCAGCCGCCGTCCGGCCTGCGCACGGAAACCCTGGCCCTGGCACCGGAACGCAACGCCGACTGGCCGCGCCTGGACAGCGCCGTGTGCCGCGCGCGCAGCGTCGCGCTGGTGAGCGGCGCGGCCGGATGGAAACGCCTGCTGGCCTGCAAACCCCTGCCGGCGCAACTGGATTTTTGCCGCCGCCAGAGCGGTTCGGTGTTCTGGCTCAGCCAGGGCGTGAGCGACAGCGCGCCGGCCGGCTGGGCGCTGGACCAGCACTACACGCTGGACGCCTGGGCCGCCGCGGGACTATCCGGCATGAACGCAGAATTGCCCGCGGCGCTGGCCGGCATGCGCACCTTCGATCCCGACCTCGACGACCCCGGCCTGATCGGCCTGCAAACCCTGCAGGTCACCATGACGCGCGCCGAAGCGCGGGCGCTGCGCGCCAATCCGCAACGCATACAGGATGAAATCGGCGGCCTCACCGGACAATATTTCAACACCGTCACGGCCGCGCTGGAACAGCGCTTTCCGGAGTGGGACTGGACCATGCGCTATGGCGACGACGTCGACGCCGCCGGCCAGCCGCGCGCCGACCAGGACGCGCGCGACGACTGGCAACCGTTCCGCGACCCCGGCGG
>JAEUNN010000447.1 GCA_016791085.1 Rhodocyclaceae bacterium
AAGTGATAATTCGGATTTTCTCCGGGCGGCGCTTCGTAGCCCGGCGGCGCCCGGAATATGGACGTCGTATAGTTCGCCCGCAGCGGTTTCAGGGCGCGCCCTATGGCCACATAATCGGCCGGAATCAGATTGCGCGTCGCATCGCCTATCTGCGGCAGCGCGCCGGCCTGAAATATGCTGCCGTAGCCATAGTCGTGCACAACGATGTTCGGCCCGGCCGCGGCAGCCACGCTCTGGCTGCCCCCGACGCGATCGAGCAGGCGGTGCGACACCGCGGTGAGCCAATTCACGCAGCGTATGCCCTCTCTGCATTTGATCGACGTAAAGCTTGGGTTCTCCACATCCAGGCCGACGAAGCGCATCGCTTCCTGGCCGATTCTCCGCAACGCGGAATCGAGCGAACCGACCGCCACCGGTAGTACGAATCCCATGCCGGCGTAGGCGTGCTCGACCGCAAGCGCTGCGCACCAGGTGCGGAACAGCGTCCGGAAACTGCCCGGCGGTGCGCCCTCCAGCGCCGTGAAAGGAAGGTGTACGAGCAGATAGCCAAGTTCAAAATCCGTGTAGTTAATCAATCCAGAACGACAACACATGGACCAGTGGTCGGCGATATTGGCTTCGCTGCCGGACACGTCCCAGTGAAAGTCCTGCTTTGTCAGTTGTGCCCGGAGCGGCGCCAAGTCCAGCGCCTGGCCGGCCGGCACCGTGCGCGGTCGCTTGTTACCAGAAAATGTGTAAATCCGGATGCGGTTTCCGGCCGTTTGCAGATATTGCTCCAGCAAGCGCAGCAGGGTCTGTCGCGTATCGGGTTCGCCAAGGCGCCGGAAAAAAAAGCTCATGCGCAGCCCGAACCGCGCCATCAGCTGACCATCCCAATCGAATGGCTGATCTTCTACAGGCCACGGCAAAAACGCCTGTTCGAATTCCGCCGGAGTCGGTATAGCTTGCGGGTCCATATGCCCTCCTAAAAGGCACTTGCCACGGCACGCCAGGTTGCCGCCGCGCGCGCCGCAGCCGCCGCGGTCGCGCTGCCGGCGGCGACGTCACCAACCGGGCCGTCGAAAGGGCTTGCCACTGCGACGACCGTAGCCAGCGCCGCAGCCACCGTTACCGCCGACCAGGCGACCGCTGCAGCAACATCTTTTGCACGCGACGCGGCGCTGCGCTTTTCTGGCGCCGGAGCCGTTACCGGGGCAGGAACGCGCTGGAACTCGCCGTATGGGCCATGTTACCCCGTCCGCATCGTTTGGGACGTTTCGCTCCGCCGCGCGCCCTGGTTATTTGCATTCCGAAACGGTAGTGACCGGGTACATACCCGGTCCCACTGGGCATCGCGTGGCGGCCGCATACGGCGCAATTCCCTGCGGGGATTGCGCCCTACGCGCTGCGGGCGCGGGCGTATAGCCGCGCGTATTTCGTTCATCGTTCGTTCATAGTTCCCACGCTGGAGCGTGGGAACTATGAACGCCCCCGCTTTGGGCGCGGGCGTATTGCCCCCGGTATTAACGCCCGGCGGCTGCTATCGCGGGCGGGACGCCCGCGCCCCCAGGGCAGGAGGACTTTAACCGTGAAGCGAGTTAAATGGCGTCAAGCTCGGCAAAGCCGTAGAACCGTAGGGCGGAAAAGCGCAGCGCATTCCGCCGTATGGGGACAACGCGCCCGGACAAGCTCGCAGCGCGCCGGTCAGCGCCCGACTTTCATCGTTTCATCGTTCCCACGCTCCAGCGTGGGAACGCATCCCAAGGCGCTCTAGCGCCTCGCAGCATGCAAAACCAGGAACGGACGGCCCCACCCGTTCCAGCGGCCTGTGTGCACCGCTGGAGCGGTGCAGCACGCGTTCCCACGCTGGAGCGTGGGAACGATCGA
>JAEUNN010000455.1 GCA_016791085.1 Rhodocyclaceae bacterium
GTTGAAGATTGGTCGGTTCGTCATCGACGACCAGTATTTTTCTGGCTGGCACTTGTCAGGACTCCATGCAGGTGGCCGATTGCGGAAACAGCTTTCGCACTTCCGCTTCAGCCGTGCGGAAATCGAAATTTTCTATGGCGGCGCGAACGGGCTCCAATACGTCCGCGCTCAGTTGCGTATCGAGTTGGTCGAGCAGTTGCAGCGCCGCATCCGGGTTGTCGCCATCCAGCAGCGCCAGCAGCTTGCGGCGCATTTCCGGTAAATCCAGGCCGGCGCGGCCGCCCCCCGCCAGCGCGGCGCGTGGGGCCTTTGGGGGCGGCGCTGGCGCATACTCGGCAATGCTTTGCCAAGCTTCATCCAGCGCCCGGGCCAAAGCGTCGGCGGCCGGCCGCAATTGCGCGCCGTCAGCATTTGCCCAGGCCAGCGCTTCGACGCTGGAGGCGCAGCGTTCCACGCCGGTCAGGCCCAGATTGCCGCCGGCGCCGCGCAGTTTGTGGGCCAGCGCGGCCACCTCGCCCACCACGCCGGCTTCTGCGAATTGGCGCAGCTGGGTTGCGGCGTCGTGATAATTCTCGGCAAAGTGACGCAGCATTTTGCGGTACAGCTCGGCACTGCGGCACAGCGCCAGTCCGGCGGCAATATCCAGAACCGGCCCGGCCGCGGACGCGGCCGGCAGGTCCGGCTGTTCCGGCGCCGGCTCCGCGCGGGGCGCGGCCGGCGCGGCGGCGGCTGGCCCCGCCAAGGTATGCTCGGCAATCACGCGCAGCATCTGATCGACATTGAAAGGCTTGGCGATATAGGCGTCCATGCCTGCCGCCAGCGCGGCGTCGCGCTGGCTTTTGAGGGCGCCGGCGGTCAGCGCCACCACCGGCAGGCGCGCCAGGCCCGGCAGCGCGCGGATCAAGGCGGTGGCCTGGTAACCGTCCATGAGCGGCATCTGGATGTCCATCAGCACGATGTCTATGTCGCCCGGCTGACGGCGCAGCAGGTCCACGGCGGACTGACCATCGCCAACCGTCGTGACGACCGCACCCTCGGCTTCCAGCGTGCCGCGGGCCACGTCCAGATTGATGTCGGTGTCGTCCACGACCAGCACCCGCACACCGGCGATCGAGGGCGTCGCGGCTGCCGGCGCGGCCGCGCGCCCGGTCTGAGCTTCGAGCAGCGGAGTGCCCGATGCGCCGCGGCGCCGCGCCGAGGCGACGGCGTTAACCAGCGACGCGGCAGTAAGCGGCTTGGCCAGTACGGCATCGACCGCGCCCGCTTCCGGGCGCGCCGCGAGCACCTCGCGGTCATGCGCGGTAACCATCACGATGATGGGCTCGCCATGCACGTAGGGTAACTGGCGCAAGGTGGCGGCTGCGGCGAGGCCGTCCAGTTCCGGCATTTGCCAGTCGAGCAGCATCAGATCGTAAGGCGGACTGGCCGCGGACACCCGCTCCAGCACGGCGCGTCCGTTGTCCACGGCGTCGGCCTGCCAGCCCAGGGAGCGCGCAAGCGCCACGGCGGCCTGACGCGCAACGACATGATCGTCGGCGATCAGCACCTTCACGTCGGCCAAAGGCTGGGCCGGCAAACCGCCGGAGCGCTCCAGCCCGACCTCGAACCAGAATTCGCTACCCTGGCCCGGCGTGCTGTTCACGCCGATCTTGCCGTCCATGAGTTGCACCAGCTGGCGGCAAATGGCCAGCCCCAGACCGGTGCCGCCATAGCGGCG
>JAEUNN010000458.1 GCA_016791085.1 Rhodocyclaceae bacterium
TGCAGCGGCCGCAGGCAGCCGTCGTTGAGCGGAATGTCGTCGTCCACGAGGGTACGGAACACATACAGCACGGCGGCCCGGCACACGGCGGCGGGCGCGTTGAAATTGTTCGGCAGTTGCGGCGAACTGCCGGAAAAATCCACCCGCGCGCTGCGGCTCGCGCGATCGACCGTCACGCGCACGCAAATTTCGCCGCCGTTATCCATGGTGTAGCGGAAGGCGCCGTCCTTGAGCACGCCTATCACGCGCCGCACGGCGGCTTCGGCATTGTCCTGCACGTGGCGCATATAGGCCTGTACCACGTCCAGGCCGAAGTCCGCGACGATGCGGCGCAATTCGCGCACGCCTTTTTCGTTGGCGGCAAGTTGCGCGGCCAGGTCGGCCAGATTTTGCTCGATGTTGCGTGCCGGCCAGGTCGCGTCCGCCAGCAGCGCGCGCAATTCCGCCTCGCGCAGGCGGCCGTTTTCGACCAGTTTGAAATTCGTGATGAGCACGCCTTCTTCGGTGACGTCGCGGCTGTCCGGCGGCATGGAGCCAGGCGTGATGCCGCCGATGTCGGCATGGTGGCCGCGCGACGCCACCACGAACAGCAGTTCCTGCCCGGCGGCGTCGAATACCGGCGTTACCACGGTTACGTCGGGCAGGTGCGTACCGCCCTGATAGGGGTCGTTCAGCGCATAGGCGTCGCCGGGCCGCATGCGGCCGGCGTTATTGGCCAGCACGGCCTGTATGCTGGCGCCCATGGAACCCAGGTGCACCGGCATGTGCGGCGCATTGGCGACCAGATGGCCGGCGCGGTCGAACAGCGCGCAGGAAAAATCCAGGCGCTCCTTGATATTGACCGAGTGCGCCGTATTCGCGAGCGTGGCGCCCATCTGTTCGGCCACCGACATGAACAGATTGTTGAAAATTTCCAGCATGACCGGATCGGCCGCCGTGCCAGCTGCGCGACGCGCCAGGGGCGCGCTCGAGCGGGTGAGCAGAAGTTCTCCCTGCGCCAGCACTTCCGCCTGCCAGCCCGGTTCGAGCACGGTGGTGGAATTGGCGTCGCAAACGATGGCCGGTCCGGCAATACGTGCGCCGACGCCCAGCGTATCGCGCAGATAAATGCGCGCGCGCAGCGCCCGGCCGCCCGCATGCATGTCCACTTCGGCGGCTGCGGCGGGCGGCTGCGCGCCCTGTGGCGGCACCGCCATGCCTGCGACGCTCTGGCCGCTGGCGCCGGTGGCTTCGACCGACAGCATGTCCATGACCAGCGGCCGGTCCTGCATCAGAAAACTGTAGCGCTGGCGGTAGGCAGACTCGAAGGCGGCGCGCATCGCGTCGCAGCCGGCGTAGGTCACGGCCAGTGACGCATCCGTGCCGGCATAGCGCAGGTGGACCCGGCGCACCTGGCGTATCGCCTGCGGCGCAATGCCCTGTGCGGCCACTTCGGCGCAGGCCGCGGCTTCCAGTTCGGCGTAGCAGGCATCCACATGTGCCAGGTTTTCGCTGGCGAGCGGCAGGTCCACGCTCAGTTCGCGCATCGCCGTGATGTCCGCGAGGCCCATGCCATACGCCGACAACACCCCGGCCAGCGGATGGATGAGCACCCGCGTCATGCCCAGCGCGTCGGCCACCAGGCAGGCGTGCTGGCCGCCGGCGCCGCCGAAACAGGCGAGCGTATAGCGCGTCACGTCATAGCCGCGCTCGACGGAAATTTTCGTGATCGCACTGGCCATGTTGGCGACCGCCACCGCGATGTACCCTTCCGCCACCTGTGCGGGCGTATGCGGCCGGCCGCTGGCCGCTGCAATGTCGGCAGCCAGCGCGGCAAAGCGCGCACCCACGCCGGCCGCATCGAGCGCTGCGCTGCCTTGCGGCCCGAACAGCTTGGGAAAAAATTCCGGCTGCAACTTGCCCAGCATGACGTTGCAGTCGGTCACGGTCAGCGGCCCGCCCTTGCGATAGGCGGCCGGGCCCGGATGCGCGCCGGCCGAATCCGGCCCCACGCGCAGGCGCGCGCCGTCGAAATGCAGGATGGAGCCGCC
>JAEUNN010000489.1 GCA_016791085.1 Rhodocyclaceae bacterium
CCTGGCCGTGGCCGGCCAGTCGGTCACGCTCACGCTGGCCGACGAGGTGGATATTTCGCGCGGCGACGTGATCGTGGCAGCCGACCAGGCGGCCGGCGTGGCCGATGCGTTCCGTGCCACGCTGGTATGGATGAGCGATACACCCATGCTGCCCGGCAAGCCTTACCTCATGAAAATCGGTTCGCGCACGCTTACCGCGCGGGTCGATGAAATACGCTATCGCGTGGACATCAATACGCTCGAACATGCGGGCGCCGAACAGTTTTCGCTCAACGAAATCGGTGTGTGCATGCTGTCGCTGGATCGTCCGGTGGCGTTCGACCCCTACGAACAGAATCGCGACATGGGGGCGTTCATCCTCATAGAGCGGCTGTCCAACAACACCGTGGGAGCCGGCATGCTGCACGAGCCGGTGCGCGCCCTGGCCGGCACCGAAGGGCCGCTCACGCGCGAGCAACGCGCACGCCAGAAGGGGCAGCGCGGCGGCGTCGTGTGGCTTAGCGGCGGCACCACGGCGCTGCGCAACGAATTCGGCTTGCGCCTGGAAAGCAAACTGTACGCGGCCGGTGCGCATGCGTATTTCCTGTCGCAGGAGGCGCTGGGCAATGTGCCCGGTATCGCGCGGGTGGCCGCGCTCATGTTCGATGCCGGACTGGTGGTGGTGGTCGCGGCAGCGGACGCCACCGCCATCGACCTGGACGCCGCCGACGTGGCGCACTTCAGGCTGGATAGCGCGGGCGAGGGCGGCGTGGCCTTGCACGCCGACCAGTTCGAAGCGAGTTGCGATGGGCTCGTTGCGGCATTGCGCGCGCGCGGCTTCATCGCTGCGAACTAAGCACGCGGAGGAGCGGCATGCTCGCGATCATAGGCGGCAGCGGCCTGACCCAACTGGCCAATCTGGACGTGAGCCACCGCCAGGTGGTGCGCACGCCCTTCGGCGAGCCGTCCGGCCCGCTGGTGCTGGGCACCATACACGAACGCAAGGTGGCATTCATCGCGCGCCACGGTTACGGTCACACCATTCCGCCGCATCGCGTCAATTACCGCGCCAACATTTGGGC
>JAEUNN010000548.1 GCA_016791085.1 Rhodocyclaceae bacterium
CAACACCGGCGCCAGCATAGGCGCGTCCGATACGACCATATTCCTCGTACACCTGCGCGACTGGCTGCGCAAAAAGCTGTTCGGCAGCCGGCTGCTGTTCGACCACATGGACGTACCGACCTGGCTGGACGGCCTGCAGCCGGGACCGGCTGCACGCATCGCCGCGCTGCTGCCGGGCGGGCTGTGCGACGAGGCCGCACTGGCCGGCTTGAGCGCCGATCTCAAGCGCCCCGACCAGCGCCACGGCGCCGCCGACGCGCTATTCATCGTGTGGATGGTCGGCCTGTCGCTCAAGGCCGGCGTGCCGCTACAAACCGCCTGAGCGGATGCCGGCCGGCGCGGGGGGCGGCAAGTCCGCACCCGTGCTAGTGCGCCCCGGCCCGGCCCGCAGCGTTCAGCCAGTCGCGAATATCGGTGGCACCGGCAAAATCCTCAAGCGCGCGGGCGCGCACGCCGGGCAAGGCGGCTTCGGTCATTTGCGCCAGGTCTTTGCCCGGCCCCATTTCGAGCGCGGTGTCCACCCCCAGCGATGCCAGGGTATCGACGCACCAGTCCCAGCGCAGCGCCTGCGCGATCTGGCGCGGCAAGTAATCCAGCGCCTGGCGGCGCTGGCGCAGCACACTGCCGTCGATGCCGGCCAACACCGCAACGCACGGGTCACGCAGGGGTGCCGCGTCAAGTTCGGCACGAAACGGCGCCACGGCGCCCGCAAGCCAGGCCGTGTGCGACGGCACGCCGACCGCAAGACGTTTAAGTTCTGCCCCCACGACGGCAGCATCGGCCAGCACGGCATCGACGGCAGCCGCCGGCCCGGCGAACACACGCTCGCCGGCCGCACGCTCGATGGCCGGAGCCAGCCCATGCGCGGCGAGCGCGCGCGTCACGGCGGCGCGCCGCGCCGGGCTCATGCGGCCGCGCCACAACAGCATGCAGCCGGCGCCGCCGGCGGCTGGCGCATGGCGGTCCATGAGGCCGGCGCGCGCGCGCACCAGGCGCAAGGTGGCGGCAGCATCCAGCGCACCGGCGACGTGCCAGGCCAGCACTTCACCGAGCGAATAGCCCGCCACCACGGCGGGCGGCTCGGCCAATAGCGGAGCCAGGCGCGTCCACGCGGCGATTTGACATAGGGCGATGGCGAACTGGGCGTTGGCGTTGGCGAAAATTTCCGCGCTGCCGAGGCCGCGCCACCAGCCGGCCAGATCGCGCCCCAACAGTTCCGAGGCCGTGGCGCGCAGGTCCGCACTGGCCGGATCGGCCAGCAGGCGGTCCAGCATGCCCGCGTGCTGGCCGGCCTGTCCGGAACACAGGATGGCGAGTTTCACCCGCCTTCCAGCCCATGCACGAGCCAGGCCGCGGCGACCAGATCTGCGCTGCCGCCCGGACTCAGATTGCGCTCCACCATCCAGCCGTGCATGTGCATGAGGCGCGCGCGCCAACCGCGCCGGCGCACCCCGCCTTGCGCATTGAAAGCCGCCGCGGCGGCCTGCACGTCGGCAAGGCCGGCGCCGCCGCCGCGCCACAGCAAATTGGTGTCGGTCAGTTCCGCCATGAGCGCCATGAGCGTGCCGACCAGGGCGCGGTCTTCATCCACACCGGAGGCGCGCAGCTCGCGCAGCACCGGCAGGGCGATGCCATACACGGCCGGGAAGCCGGCCGCCGCCTGTTCGCGCGCACCGCCCGCGGCGTAGCGCTGCCATGCCGCCAGTCCGTGCGAGGCCGGCGCCTGGCGGCGCGCGGCCAGA
>JAEUNN010000555.1 GCA_016791085.1 Rhodocyclaceae bacterium
GGAACTCGAAGAACGCGTCGTGGCCGAGGCCATGGAATTGCTCAAGCAAGGCAACAAGGGCGTCAATGCCGCCGCGCTGCTGCTCGAACGCAATCTGGGCCGGCGCATGGCGCGCTATTTCGAGCGCTGCAAGGTCCATCCGGACGACGTCGAAGAGTTGGTGAACGAACTTTGGTTCAAGATCGTCACCAGCGACGCCGAAGAGCGCGTCGTGCCGGTGGCATGGATGTGGCGTGTCGCGAGCAATGTCATGCGCGACTGGTACCGCCGCCGCCGCGCCGTGACGGGTGAGGCCGCCAACACTGTCGGGCTGGACGTCGAGGACTGGCTTGCATTGATGGAAACTTACGGCGCCAAAGCGCCGCCGCCCTGGCTGCGCCTCTGCCTGGAGCGCGCCATGTGGCAACTGGAGCAGGACGACCCGGGACGGGCCGAAGTGCTGCGCATGGTGTGCGACGGCTGGACCGACATCGAAATCGCCGTCTATTTCGGCGCCGATCCCGATCGCATCGACAAACAGACCAAAAACAATGCGCGCGACCGGGTCTACCGCGCGCGCAAGAAAGCCGCCGAATATTTTTCCGCCTGCAAGGAATGAGCGGACTAGCACCCACCCCCTGCCGGCCGGCTGGTGGTGCCCATGCCGGGGAAATTCGAATTGCGTGGCGGGCCGAGCCTTTGCGGTATCGCACCTCGGGGCACCTGCGCCGCTTGCTGGCGGCCTCGACGCAAACTTCCGCGACGTGCAAGCCGGATCGATCCGCAATGTTAGCGTGCGCACCAGACCACGCTCATCCGGTGCCACCGCGCGGCGTAAGCGTATCGCGGGGCGTGGTCCCGCCCGGCGCGTCCGGTCCGCCCAGGCGCCTGCACGGCAGCGACGGCCAGCCTCCCGGAAAAATCCTGGCGCAGGATGCAAGGCTGCAAAGCCAGTCCGATTTACCCCATCCCGGTGCAAGTTCCCCGCGCAACGCCGCCGGCCGGGCGGCCTCGAGGCCGCCGGATTTGCCCGCCTGTCCCGACATGCCGTCCCGCCACGCTCAAGCCATGCGCCCCACACACGAGCCGCCCCAGTTCCGCCCGAGCACACCGCATTCCCCGCGCAGCGGTCTGTTTTGCCGCCTGCTGCTGGCCTGGACCATGCTGGCCACGGACGGCGCGGCGCCGGAAAACCGCGCCCTTTTGATAGCAATATCGAAATATCAGCCATCCGAACAGGCGCGCCGCACCCCGGGCGGTACAGGCATCGATCTGGACGGTCCCGCCCACGACGTGGCCGCGCTGCGCGACGTGCTGATACGGCGCTGGGGCTTTCGCAGCGCATCCATCGTGACGCTGGTGGACGCCGC
>JAEUNN010000597.1 GCA_016791085.1 Rhodocyclaceae bacterium
TTTTTCGGCATAGCGCAGGTGCGAAGGGCGTTCGCCGCGCTGATCCGTAGACGGATAAATCAGCAGTTGCAGGCAGATGGGGGGTCCACCGGCATCGCGCGCATGGAGCGCGGCCACGGCGGCGAGGTTGCCGCCCGCACTGTCGCCGCCTAGCGCGATGTGCGCCGGGTCAAGTTCCAGCGCGTGCGCGTGCTGCGCCAGCCACGAAAGCGCGTAACAGGCATCGTCCACGGCGGCCGGGAACGGATGTTCCGGCGCCAGCCGGTAGTCCACCGACAGCACGGCACAGGACGCCTGATGCGCGAATTCGCTGCAGAGACAGTCATAACTGTCCAGATCGCCCACAGTCCAGCCACCGCCATGAAAAAACAGCAGCACCGGCAACTTGCCTGTCAGCTCGCGCGGACGATACAGGCGCGCGGGCAGCGGCAAGCCGGCACGCTGCATGACCAGCTCGCGTGACTCTACAGTTTCGCGGCGCGGCTGCCGAAAAGCGAAAAACAACTTGCGCGACTCGCGGCGCGCCTCGGTGATGTCCAGTTCGTGGAACGGGCGTGCGCCGGGCCGCTCGACCAGTTCGAGCAAGGCGACGGATTCTGGATGCAGGGACATGGATAAATGCTGGAAAAGTCGGAATTGAGGCAGCGAACGCATTGCCTGCCGCGCAGGGGCCGGGCCGGTGGCGTCGGATTTTACACAGATGTTCCGGCGCGCGCGGCGTGCATCCGGCCACCGCCGGCCGCCCTGGCTTGAGCCGTCGCATACCCGAACCCCGCTCGGGAACTTGCACCAACACATATCAATTAGACGTGACCGACATGAACGAGTACCTACAGAGAAAACTGCGCATGCTGCGGCATGGCCTGCAAATTCTGGCCGCCCTGGCGCTGTGCATCACGGCCGGCCAGCCGGATGCCTACGCGCAATCGCACTGGCTCATAGACAACACCCAGGTAGGCGCCGTCCCGTCCTACAAGGAATTCGATCGCGGCACGCCGTTCGACCACAACGCGCCGCCGGGCAAAAGCCTGCTCGAAGTGCGCGGATCGCTCAATGTCGATGAAGGCGCAGTATTCGGGCCCTTCAAACTGACCGACATCGCCATTTCCAGCGTCGACGAGCGCGGCCGCCTGTGGCGCGAAACCGCAGTCGCGATCGGCAACGAAACGGCCACCAAGCACTGCACCTACATGTCCACCCGCCTGCCCGCCAATTCCTCCATGCACGTGGACCTGAAAAGCGGCGGCGCCCTGCAACTGGACCGCGACGCCGCCGACGAGGCGCCGATCTTCACGACCAATGCGCGCAACCTGCGGCTCTGCATGATTTTCGAGACCGATGGCGCGGTGCCCGACAAACTGGTGCTCGAGTTGCCGGGAAAAATCATACCTATCGTGAATAGTTCTCTCTCGCCGGACACCGAGGCGGTGCGCAAGGCGCTGCGCGAGCACCCGCAAACCACCGCGCAGCGCATGAAATTCTGGGCAGTCAGCGGCGTACTGGGCCTGACCGTATTGCTGGGCGTAGGCTTGTTGGCGCGCGGCCTGCTTACCGAACGTTCCAACATCATGCCGCAGGACGCCACGCTCAAGCTGTATGAAAAGCGCCCCGCGCCGGAAGTCTATGCGCTGGCGCCCGGACACGAAGTG
>JAEUNN010000609.1 GCA_016791085.1 Rhodocyclaceae bacterium
GCCGGCGCCTGGCTGCATAGCGATGCCGTGCAGGCACTGGGCAAGATAGACGTGAATTTCCGCGCGCTCGGCGTGCATGCGCTCAGCGTATCGGCGCACAAACTGGGCGGGCCGCAGGGAATCGGCGCATTGGTGCTGGACAAGCGCATCGAATTGCAGCCCCTGGTGGCGGGAGGCGGCCAGGAACGCGGTTTGCGTTCCGGCACCGAAAATGTCGCAGCCATCGTGGGGTTTGGCGCGGCCTGCGAATACGCGCTGGCGCAACGCGAACTACAAGCGCATCGCCTTGCCGAATTGCGCGACGGCCTGCAGGCGGCGCTGGGCGCGCGCGGTGCGCGGCTGTTCGGCGCGGCGGCTGCGGCGCGCCTGCCGAATACGGTGTTTTTTGCTTTTCCCGATCTGGACGGCGAAACGCTGGTGGCGCAACTGGACCGGGCCGGATTTGCGGTAGCCAGCGGGTCCGCCTGTTCCAGCGCCAACCCCGAGCCGTCGCACACCTTGCTGGCCATGGGCGTGGAACGCGAAGTCGCGAAAAGCGCCGTGCGCGTGAGCCTGGGTGCGCAATCCGATGCGCAACAACTAGAGCGCTTCTTGCATGCGCTGGACGAATTGCTGCGGCGCCTGCAACGCATGGCGGCGGTAGCGGTCTGAATTCTTGAATAGGCGGGAGATGTCCCATGCTGAATGAAAATCTATACACGACGCTGAAATTTCCGATTTATCTCGACTACTCGGCCACCACTCCGGTGGATCCGCGCGTCGCGCAGAAAATGATTCCGTATCTGGTCGAACAATTCGGAAATCCGGCTTCGCGTAGCCACGCCTTCGGCTGGACGGCGGAAGCGGCCGTCGAGGAGGCGCGCGAACAGGTTGCGGCGCTGGTAAATGCCGACCCGAAAGAAATCGTCTGGACTTCCGGCGCCACCGAATCGAACAACCTCGCCATCAAGGGCGCGGCGCACTTTTACGGCGCCAACAAGGGGCGCCACATCATCACGCTGAAAACCGAGCACAAGGCCGTGCTCGATACCGTGCGCGAACTTGAACGGCAGGGCTTCGAAGCCACCTATCTGGACGTGCGCGACAACGGCCTGGTCGATCTCGATCAGTTCCGCGCCGCGTTGCGCAAGGACACCGTGCTTGCTTCCGTCATGTTCGTGAATAACGAAATCGGGGTCGTGCAACCTATCGCCGAACTGGGCGAAATTTGCCGCGAAAACAAGGTGCTGTTCCACGTCGATGCGGCGCAGGCGACGGGCAAGGTGGCGATCGACCTGGAGCAGTTGAAAGTCGATCTGATGTCGTTTTCGGCACACAAAACCTATGGCCCGAAAGGCATAGGCGCGCTCTACGTGCGGCGCAAGCCGCGCATCCGTCTGGAAGCGCAGATGCACGGCGGCGGACACGAGCGCGGCCTGCGTTCGGGCACGCTGGCCACCCACCAGATCGTCGGCATGGGCGAAGCTTTCCGCATTGCGCGCGAAGAAATGGCGACCGAGGGCGAGCGCATACGCATGCTGCGCGACAAGCTGCTCAAGGGCTTGTCCGACCTGCCCGCGGTTTATGTGAACGGCGACCTGGAACACCGCGTGCCGCACAACCTGAACATGAGCTTTGCCTATGTCGAGGGCGAATCGCTCATCATGGCAATCAAGAACGTGGCGGTGTCGTCCGGCTCGGCCTGTACGTCGGCCAGTCTGGAGCCCTCGTATGTACTGCGTGCGCTGGGCCGCGACGACGAACTTGCGCACAGTTCGATACGCTTCACGATAGGGCGCTTCACGACCGAGCAGGAGGTCGACTATACGGTCGCCCTGCTGCACGACAAGATAGGCAAGTTGCGCGAGTTGTCGCCGCTGTGGGAAATGGTCCAGGACGGGGTGGACCTCAGTACCGTGGAATGGGCGGCGCACTGACGGATCGCAGGGCGGCGCGCACGCCGCAAACCGGATAATTTTTCAGGAGATTGACATGGCATATAGCGACAAGGTGTTGGACCACTACGAAAACCCCCGCAACGTGGGGTCTTTCGGCAAGGGCGACGGCGAAATCGGTACCGGCATGGTGGGCGCACCGGCCTGCGGCGACGTGATGAAGCTGCAGATCAAGGTGAATCCGGCGACCGGCCTGATCGAAGACGCCAAATTCAAAACTTACGGCTGCGGCTCGGCGATCGCCTCGTCGTCGCTGGTAACCGAATGGGTGAAGGGCAAGTCGCTCGACGAGGCGCTCGAAATACGCAATACCCAGATCGCCGAGGAGCTGGCTTTGCCGCCGGTAAAAATTCACTGTTCCATCCTGGCCGAAGAC
This sequence comes from Rhodocyclaceae bacterium, assembly GCA_016791085.1. Taxonomy (GTDB): domain Bacteria; phylum Pseudomonadota; class Gammaproteobacteria; order Burkholderiales; family Rhodocyclaceae; genus JAEUNM01. The sequence continues at coordinate 2,311 of JAEUNN010000609.1, forward strand.
GCCATCAAGGCGGCCGTGCGCGACTATCGCAGCAAGCACGCCGGCGGCGATGAAACGGAGTCGTAAACATGGCGATCACGCTTAGCGAGCGCGCGGCGCAGCACGTCACGGGCTTTTTGTCCAAGCGCGGCAAGGGTGTGGGCCTGCGCCTGGGAGTGCGCACCAGCGGCTGTTCCGGCATGGCTTACAAGCTAGAATTTGCCGACGAGGCGCAGCCCGAAGACCTGGTGTTCGAATGCCACGGTGTGAAGGTGCTGGTCGATCCCAAAAGCCTGCCTTATCTGGACGGTACCGAACTGGATTTCGTGCGCGAAGGTTTGAACGAGGGTTTCAAGTTCAATAATCCCAATGTGAAAGACCAGTGCGGCTGCGGCGAAAGTTTCAACGTCTGAGCGGGCGGATGGGGCGCGCATGAGCAAGCCGCTTTTCGACGATTATTTCGAACTGTTCGGCATGCCGCGCGCGTTCCGCGTCGATGCGGACGTGCTCGACGCGCGCTATCGCGAGTTGGCCGCACAGGTGCATCCGGACCGCTACGCGCATCTGTCCGAATCCGAGCGGCGCGCATCGGTGAGCTATGCAACCGACGTCAATGAAGCTTACCGCACGCTCGGCAACGCCCTGGTGCGCGCACAGTATCTGTTGCGTCTGGCCGGGCGTGA
>JAEUNN010000639.1 GCA_016791085.1 Rhodocyclaceae bacterium
ATCAACACGTCGTGATTGACCGTGTCGAAGAATTTCGCCAGGTCCAGGTCTACCGCGATGCGGCGCCCGTCCTGTACGATGGCCTGCACCTGTCTGATTGCCTGGTGTGCATTGCGGCCCGGTCGAAAGCCGAAACTCGACTCGGAGAAGTCCGGATCGAATATCGGCGTGAGCACCTGGGCAATGGCCTGCTGGACGACACGGTCGGTCACCGTGGGGATGCCCAGCGGCCGTTTGCCGCCATCGGGCTTGGGGATTTCCACCCGTCGCACCGCTTGCGGCCAGTATTGCCCCCTTTCCAACTGCACTCGCACGCCCGCCCAGTGTGCCCGGGCGTAGTCGGGGAAGTCTTCTATGCGCACGCCGTCAATGCCTGGCGCACCTCGGTTGGCTTTTACCCGTTTCCACGCTCGGGCCAGATTGTCGCTGGCCAGCACCGCTTGCAGCAGCGATGTTGCACTTGCTTCGTCTTGCTTCAAGGCTCGGTCCGTGCTGGCCGCCGGCGCGTCTTCCCCGGGCGGGGTCGTCGATGCGTTCGAGGTTTGCATGCCTGCTCCTTGTGTTTCGTTGTTTGGCCCTTGGGCGAGCCGACTTCTGCCCGCCTACTACGGCCTCTGCTGACTTCTGCACCGTCACGGCGCGTGTTTCCACGCGTCGCGCTGCGCGTCGGCAAGGCGCCTGCTGCCTGTTCTTCGCATGCGGCGGGCAGCGCACCGCAGCGCTTGGACCTTGATCCCCCGGTGGGTCCCATGCCGGGTGTTTCGCCTTGCCACTCGCCGCTCCCGGCGCAGCTCTCCCCAGGTAAGAACGCGAACTGTCGGTGCGCAAACGCCGCATTTACCGTAGGCGGCGTACCGGTGGGCTTCGCTGTCATGTGCCAGCTCGCCTCGCTGCCCTCGGCCTTATATGCAGTTTCTGTCCGTCGTCTCGCACCTCTTGCACTCCGGCTTCCTCCAGACAAGCCCTCGCGGACTTGCCCTTGCCTTCGGCTCGTGGTTACACTTCACTCATGATGAGTTCAACTCGGTACTCCCACAGGGGACTTTCACCCCATAAGCTCGCGCCCATGCTGGGCGCACACCCATCGGTCAACCGGACCGCCGAGAAGCTGCGCTTCTCGGTTCCCTACGCGCTGCGCGCTCCGGCGGCCGGTTACCTCAAACGTTAGCCGTCAGAGTCACGTGCACCTGATTTCGCATCCGGGGTCGTTTCAACATCCACACTCCTGCTTGTGCACGGGAGTCGTTAGACAATGCGGAACCGATTACCGCCCTACCCACATCATCTTTGATTCCCTCGACTACTCCGGTGACAGAAACGTGTTCGACGAATTCAAAGACATCGCGTTCACGTGGACCCGAGATCGGTCGCGGGAATGTGGCCCCGCCTACTTTCTTGAGGTCACCAGTGACACATCCTGCACACATTTGGTATGGCTATCTCATAAAACCGCGAGCTATTCAGAGATGTTGTTTTCCTTTGTCTTTGCCCATGAATTGAGGCACGTGTATCAATCGAGATTTGCATTCCCCCGGGAAGAGATCAAGAAGGCGGTGCAGCCTCTTCGGCGTCAACTCAATTACATTCAAATGCCGCCGAAATTGTTTGTCGAAGCAGAAGTCGATAGCGAGCTATTTGCGCTCCGTACGCTAAATGAGATGTACGGAAGGAAGACTGTGGCCCACTTTTTGAAATCCACCCCACTTCCCCGTTATCCCTATCCCGAGTATCCGTGCCTGCTTCAAGAAGCCTATGGTTTACTGCAACCATGATGCCAATGGCACAATGACGGCTAACCTTTCGGTCAATACGGACCGTGCGCATAAAGCCGCGCAAGGCCGGTTACCTCCACGTTGGGCCGCATAGCGCCGCACTCCGTATGCATATTGAGAAGAGAAAACTTTCCAAAGGCCAGAGCTATCCGCTCCGCGCCTCGGTATTGGAAGCCGCCCTGTCTACCTCGGCTATTGCTGCTGACACACAATTCGTTCAAGGTGGCGGAAGCAAGCTATTTGAGTGCTTCTTCTGGCCACCCAATCCAAATGTGCCTCGTGAGCGCCTTTACATTCGCACCACAGCCGTCCCCGAGACCGGTACCAATGAAGCCCGCACATTCATCGAGAATTCGGTTATCCCTGAGTTTGTCGCGTGGCTTCAGGGCATCCTGGCGTTAGCGCCTAATTCAACAGTCCGCCGCGAGGAGCAGTATTTTGAGCGTTCCCTTCCCTAGCCCTCTGCGGCCCAATCGGGTAGCCGGAGGTTTCTCTCCTCCGGCCCCCACACCACCCACCGTGCGGGTCCGCAGTGGGCGGTTCAACGAGTCGGCGCGCTCGACGAAGCTTTAGATTGTGTAGCCCTGGGCTTTGCACCACAGGTCTTT
>JAEUNN010000642.1 GCA_016791085.1 Rhodocyclaceae bacterium
AAATCCTGCGCTCCGGGGAAATAGTGGCCACCTGACAGCGCGCCGACAGGGCGGGCCTGGGCGATGCGGCCGTTATGTGCGGCCGCGTTTGGCGCCAGGCTCGAATCGCGCGGGCTACGCCGCCGGGCGTGCATGCTCCGGTCGGCGCCCGGCCCCGTCCGCCGGCGCGCTCAGGCCCAATAGCGCGCGCGCATGCGCTCGCAGTAGGCCACCAGATTTTCGTGGCGCCGGGCATGCCGCTTGAGCGGAATTTCCAGCGGCACCATGACCAGATTGGCCAGAAACGCGTAGGCACAGGCGTCCACCGAACGCGGCTGGTCGCCCAGCATGTACGGCGACTGACCCAGCATGGCCGCAACCGCATCCAGGTCCGCCGCACCGAGGTCTACGATTTCGTCCTCGCTATGCCGTCCGAGGCCCTGCATATTGAGCTGGCGCATTATGGTGTGGCGCGCGACGCGCGGCACGATCCACGCCAGCGGCGGCCCAAGACCGCCGAAAAACGCCTCGCGCGTAAGTTGCCAGCCCGCATCCACGGCCCAGCGGAAATACACCACGCACCAGTACAGGTGCTCTTCCAGCACGCGCCGCAACAACAGCCCGGCCGCCGCCTGTTGCGGCGTCATGCCCAGATCGAGCGCGTCACCGTAAGTTTGTTTGAGGTAGTCGATCACCAGGCCGGAATCGGCAATGACGCGGCCACCGTCGTCGATATACGGCAATTTTCCTTTGGGCGCCTTGCGCAGATCGAGCGTATAGACGTTTTCGTAGGGCAGGCCCGCCATGCGCAGATAGGTTTCGAGCTTGAGGCAGAACGGACTTGCGTTGGGCAAATCCAGGGCGGGGGGAAACTGGAACAGCTTTATCATGGTTTTTCCTTTTCGAGCCGCGCGTTCATTTCCGCATGATAGCCAGCGCCCGCCGCAAGGGCCGGGCCGCCTGCCTCAAGCCGAGGTGACATCCCAGTACGATGCGGCAGCATACCTGTTCTTCAGATATTCCATGAGCAGGCGTACGCGCAACGCGAGATGGCGGCGCTGCGGAAACAGCGCGTATATGCCTATGGCCGGCGCTGCATAGGGGTCGAGCAGGCGCACCAGCCGCTGTGCGCGCAGATCGGCCCCCACCTCCCACATCGAGCGCCAGGCGATGCCCCGCCCCTCCAGCGCCCAGGCGTGCAACACCGCGCCGTCGTTACAGCGCAATTTGCCGTGCACGCGCAGCCACTGGTGGCGCCCGTCTATTACGAAATGCCAGCCGCGCGTTTGCGGACCGTCCGGCCCCAGCGCCAGGCATTCGTGCTGCAACAGATCGTCCGGGCGTTGCGGCGTGCCGGCCCGCGCAACATAGGCCGGACTTGCCACCACCACGCGCTCCTGTTCGCCCAGTTTGAGGCTGGCGAGACTGGAATCCGCAAGTTCCCCGAGCCGCACGACACAATCGAAACCTTCATTGACCAGATCGACCACGCGGTCGGACAAATCCAGGGTAATCGCAACCTCCGGATTGTCCGCCTGAAATCCCGCCACCAGCGGTGCGACATGGCGGCGGCCAAATCCGGCCGGCGCGGACATTTTGATGTGGCCGCTGGCTTTGACGCCGCCCAGCGATACGGATGCCTGGGCATTGGCTAGATCGTTCAGTATGCGCTGGCAATCTTCCAGAAACGCCACGCCTTCGAAAGTCAGCGACAGTTTGCGCGTGGTGCGCACCAGCAGTTTCACGCCCAGGCGCTCTTCCAGCGCGTCCAGCCGACGGCCGATCACGGCGGGCTGCACGCCCTCGATTTTTGCCGCGGCCGACAAACTGCCGCGCTGTGCGACCGACACGAAAGTTTCGATCTGTTTGAATTGATCCACTTTGTACCAAAAGTAAAAAATGTAGTGAATATCAGAATAATTATGGCTCAAAGAATCTGGAATAAAATCACCGGCTCCCCCCATGCAGAGGCTTGTCATGTCTACGCCTGCCGCCGCCACCGAAGTCCGCCCGCGTGCCGTGCTGTTCGATGCCTATGGCACCCTGTTCGACGTGTATTCCGTGGCCGCGCTGGCCGAACAATTGTTTCCGGGCCGCGGCGAGGCGCTGTCCATCCTGTGGCGCGACAAGCAAATCGAGTACACGCGCCTGCGCACGCTATCCGGACACTACAAGGATTTTCAGGCCGTGACCGAGGACGGCCTGGTATATGCCTGCGCGCGGCTGGGCCTCGATCTCGATCACGCAGCGCGCAGCCGCCTCATGGCGCAATACGCCCGGCTGTCGGCATTTCCGGAGAACCTGCAGGCATTGCGCGACATGAAGGCCCTGGGCGTGCCGCTGGCGATACTATCCAACGGCACGCCGGGCATGCTGGCGCTAGCCGTGGAAAGCGCGGGCATGGACGGACTGTTCGATCACCTGTTGTCGGTCGACACGGTGCGCCAGTACAAAACCGCCGCGGCGGCCTACCAGCTCGGGCCGGATGCGTTCGGCCACGCGCCGGCCGAGTTGCTGTTCGTGTCCTCGAACGGATGGGACGCCTGCTGCGCAAGCTGGTTCGGTTATCGCACCTTCTGGATCAACCGGGCCGGCCTGCCGCCCGAACAGCTGGACGTGACGCCCACCCATCAGGGCCGCAAACTGAGCGACGTGGCAGAGCTGTTGCGCCGGCAGCCGGCCTGAATCCGCATGGGCGGCGAATTCGGTGATTTCGCGCTGATCGCGCTCGCGGCGTTCGCGGCCGGCGCCATGAATTCGGTGGCGGGCGGCGGCACCTTCTTTTCTTTCCCCGCCCTGCTCGCGGCCGGCGTGCCGCCGGTGGTCGCCAACGCCAGCAACGCGGTGGCCCTGTGGCCGGCCAGTCTGTCCTCGGCCTATGCGTTCCGGCACGAACTGCGCCGCTTTTCGCAGTCGCTGCCGGCGCTGTCGCTCATCGCACTTTTGGGCGGCGGCGCGGGCGGGCTGTTGTTGCTGGCCATATCCAACCAGGCATTCAGCCGGCTCATACCCTGGCTGCTGCTGATCGCGACGCTCAGTTTTGCGGTATCGGGCAAGCTGTCGGCGCTACTTGCGCGCCTCGCGCCGCACAGCCGTAGCAGCGTGCACAAAATTGGCCCCGGCGGCCTGTGCTTCCAACTGCTGGTATCCATATACGGCGGCTTTTTCGGAGCCGGCATGGGCATTTTGATGCTGGCCGCGCTGGCCATCCAGGGCTACGAGGACATACTCGAAATCAACGCTCTGAAGAACTGGTTGTCCGCCATCATTTACAGCGTCGCCGTGGTCACTTTCGTTGCGGCCGGCGCCGTGAGCTGGCCGCATACCCTGACCATGCTCGCCACCGCCAGCCTGGGCGGTTACTGGGGCGCTCGTTTGGCGCGTAGAATCCCCGCCGCGGCCTTGCGCAGATTTATCGTTACGGTCGGCCTGCTGCTGACCTTGTATTATTTCGTGCAGACTCACACAGAGTGAAAGGAAAGTCATGAGCCTCACCCTACCCCAAGGCATGGAAATCAACGGCCCCA
>JAEUNN010000649.1 GCA_016791085.1 Rhodocyclaceae bacterium
CGCAGTTGTTTGGTCACCCACAGGCCGACGTCGGTGCCGCCGGCCAGGATGAGCGCGTCGGGATGGGCTTCGTACCAGGCGGCGAAATCGTCCAGGTGGCGCGGCGCGTAATAGCCGTCGAGGCGCACAGCGTCCGCGCGCTGCAGGGCGCGCAGGCGTTCCGCGCGCGCGGGATCGGTCGCGTCGGCGACGCTCCAGGCGGCCGGCTCGGGATAGCGCGTCATGTTGAGGCCGGCGTCTATGATGGGCCGGTAGCCGGTGCAGCGGCACAGGTTGCCGGTGATGGCATTCACCACCTGCGCGCGTTCGGGCGCCGCCGCGCCGCAATCCAGGTACAGCCCGAATAGCGACATGACGAAACCCGGGGTGCAAAAGCCGCATTGCGAGCCGTGGTAATCCACCATGGCCTGTTGCACCGGGTGCAGGCTGGCGCCGGCCGCGGCCAGGCCCTGGGCGGTCAGCACTTCCTTGCCGTCCACGGTGGGCAGAAAGCGTATGCAGGCATTCACGGCGCGCCAGCGTAGTGCATCGCCGGCCAGTTCGCCCACCGCTACGGTGCAGGCCCCGCAATCGCCTTCGGCACAGCCTTCCTTGACTCCGGTGGCGCCGCAGTGTTCGCGCAGGTAGTCGAGCAGGGTGGTGGTCGGCGCGACGCCGCCGGCCGTTACGGGCGCGCCGTCCAGTATGAAGCGTATCGCGTTCTGGTGTTCCGCCATCGGTTTGCCTTGGCCCGTCGCGGCGTCATACGGACGCTGCGCGCGCGGAAACTTGTATACGAATCCTGCCCGCCAGTTACGGCATGATATCCGCCCGGTCAGCCTGCTGCCGGGGTGGCGGGAAGCTTTTGCATTGCTGCGGGAGCGGCGATCCTGACTTTTGTACACAATAGCCGCTCAAACTGTGTTCGAACGTGGATGCAAAGAACATGCCTGACCGGCACCCCCCAGGCCCTGCGCGGGTGCCGGTGCGGCCGCATTGCTTGTACGCCATCCGGAGGAAATCAAATTGACCGGGAAACTTTCCGCACCGCCCGACCGCGCGCACAAAACCGCGCCGGCGCAGCCAGAGGACAAACCGAAGCGGGGCGCCCGTGCGGTGGATTTGCGCATTTACCGGGCGGTATTCAATGCCGTCATGAGCCAGCGCCTGCCGCCGGGCACGCGGCTCGCGGAGGCGGAACTGTGCGAGCTCTATCAGGTCAGCCGCACCACCGTGCGGCGCGCCCTGTTGCGCCTGGCCCATGACCACATTCTGGAGCTGCGGCCCAATCGCGGTGCGGTGGTCGCCTCCCCGGCGCCGGCCGAGGCGCGCGAGGTGTTTGCGGCGCGCCGCCTGCTGGAACGGCAAATCGTCCCGGCCGTGATGCGCAATGCCACGCCGGCGGATTTGACGCGGCTGCGCCAGTCCATCGCGGCCGAGCACCAGGCCTGCCATGCCGGCGACCGGGCCAACTGGATACGCCTTTCCGGGGAATTTCACCTGATCCTGGCCGAACTGGCCGGCAACCGCGTGCTGCTGGGCTTCATGACCGAACTGGTCACGCGCTGTTCGCTCATCATTGCCTTGTACGACAGCCCGGGATCGCCAATGTGCGAGAACGACGAACACCAGCGCCTGGTCAGCCTGATCGAACAGGGCCTGCAGGATGAGGCCACGGATTTGATGGAACGCCACTTGCTCAAGATCGAGGCGCGCCTGCGTCTGGCCGAGCGCACGCAAAAGCTGGATCTGGCGCAGGCCCTGTCCGGGCAGGACCTGCCCTGAGCCGGACGAACAGTAAGCAGACAGGAGCGGATCGCATGTAGATGCCGGCAATCTACCGCCCGCCAACCCGGAGATCGCCCACGGGTGTATCGCCCGGCGCCCGCGCATATCCGCCCCGCCCGGACGACACTCCGGCGCAACCCACCGACTGGAGCCACTGCCATGACCGACCATCTGTCCGCCGACTATCCGCGTGACCTCATAGGCTACGGCCCGCAGCCGCCGCACGCGGACTGGCCGGGCGGCGCGCGCATCGCCGTGCAATTCGTGCTGAATTACGAAGAAGGCGGCGAAAACTGCGTGCTGCACGGCGATGCGGGGTCGGAGGCTTTCCTGTCCGAAATCGTGAGCGCCCAGCCCTACCCGGGCCAGCGCCACATGAGCATGGAATCGCTGTACGAATACGGCAGCCGCGCCGGCGTGTGGCGCCTGCTGCGCCTGTTCGGCGAGCGCGGACTGCCGCTCACGGTGTTCGGCGTGGGCATGGCGCTGGCGCGGCACCCCGAGGTGGCGCAGGCATTTGCCGCGGCCGGGCACGAAATCGCCAGTCACGGCTGGCGCTGGATCGACTACCGCAATGTGCC
>JAEUNN010000657.1 GCA_016791085.1 Rhodocyclaceae bacterium
TCGGTCTGCAGAAATTCCAGCGCCTGCTGTCCGCCGCTGGCGGTGGTGACCTTCGCGCCTTCGGCCTCGAGTATGCCGCGCGCGACGTCGCAATTGATTTCGGTGTCGTCGACCACCAGCACGCGCAAGCCCGCCAGCGGGGAATGCACGACCGGCTGGACTTTGTCCGCGGCGAGCGGCGCGTGATCGGGCCGGCGGCACAGGTGCGCCGCCGCGCCGGCCAGTGCCGTGAGTGTGACCGGCCGCGCCAGCACGGCATCGATGGACTGTTCTACCCCCGACGCGAGCAGCCGGTCGCGCTCGTCCGCGGTAGCCAGCAGCACGATGCGCGCGCTGCCGCCCGTGGGGTGGGCGCGCAAGTTCCGCGCCAGCGCCAGTGCCTGGTCCAGTTTGTGGGCGCTGTCGATCACGATCAGTTCACGCCGCGCTGCGTACAACTGTTGCTGCGCGCTGGCGGCGTCGGCGGCCAGGCTGGCATGGCAGCCGCCGAGTTCGACGATATGCGCCAGCGTGTCGCGTACGGCGGCGTCGGATGCGACGACGAGCATGGACAAATGCTGCCCCGCGCCCTTGGGCGCCTCGGGTTTGGGCGCCAGCGGCAATTCCACGCTGAACCAGAATTCGCTGCCTGCGCCCAGCGCGCTGTTCAAGCCTATGCGTCCTCCCATGAGATCGACCAGCTGCCGGCAGATGGCGAGGCCCAGCCCGCTGCCGCCGTAAGCGCGTGCCGTGGATACGTTTTCCTGCTCATAGGGCTTGAACAGATGGGCCTGGCGCTCGGGCGCGATGCCCGGACCGCTGTCGCGCACGGAAAAGTGCATGCGCACGCGGCCCTCCGCGGCCGTTTCGGCCCGCATGCCCAGCCGCACCTGGCCGGCGGCGGTGAATTTGATCGCGTTGGACAGCAGGTTCACCAGCACCTGGCGCAATCTTAGCGAGTCGCCGCACAGTGTTGCCACGCCGGCCGGTACCGGGTCGAACAGCAGCGTGACGGGTTTTTTCCCGGGCAGCGTGGCGACTATGGATGCCACGTCGTCGATGAGGTCCTGCACGGAAAAATCGGCCTGTTCAAGTTCCAGCTTGCCGGCCTCGACCTTGGAAAAATCCAGGATGTCGTTGATGATGCGCAGCAACGACCGGCCGGCGCCGGACAGCCGCGTCGCCAGGGCGCGCGCCTCGGCCGGCAGGGCCTGGCGTTCGATCAGGTGGGCGATACCCAGTATGCCGGTCATGGGGGTGCGGATTTCGTGGCTCATGGTGGCCAGGAACGCACTTTTTGCAGCCGTCGCGGCGTCCGCACGCGCCAGGGCCGCGGTCAGCCCGACATTCGCGTGGCGCATTTTCAGTTCCGCCTGTTTGACCGCCGTGATGTCGGTTGCCAGCACGTACACGCCTTGCGTGGTTTCGTCGCATTGATCCGCCACCACGTCCATGAGCGCATGCACCACGCTGCCGTCCTGACGCTCGATGGTGTACTCGATGCGCGTGGCGCGGCCTTGCAGCCCGCTGCGTACGGGGTCGGCCAGCGTGTCGTACAGCGGCCCGGCAAACAGTTCGGACATGCGGCGTCCCAGCATGGCGTCGGGATGCAGGCCCAGCCACTCCTGGTGTGCGCGATTGGCAAAGCGGCAGTGCAGATTGCGATCCCAATAGCTTACGGTGCCCGGCATGTGGTCCGTAACGGTGCGGATGAAGCGCTCGCGCTTCTCGATGTCGCGGTTTGCCGCGGCCAGCGCCTGGGTGCGGGATTGCACCAGTTCTTCCAGGTGGTCGCGGTGGGTCTGCAATTCGTGCGCGAGCAGCTTTTCCTGCGTTATGTCGCGCGCGATGCGCGCCGCGCCGACGATATGGCCATTGGCGTTGCGCAGCGGCGATATGGTCGCGGCGATGTCGATGAGCGTTCCGTCCTTGGTGCGGTTAACCGTGACGAAACCGTGCAGCGTGCTGCCGTGGGCGACCTGTTCGAGCGCGGCAAGTTCGGCCGCGTGCGTACCCGGCGCGAACAGGCGCTCCAGCGGCTGGCCCAGCATTTCGCTGCTGGCATGGCCGTACAGGCGCTGCGCGCCGGCGTTCCAGCTGGTGACGCGGCCATCCGGCGTGGTGCTGATGATGGCGTCGTCGGTTGAGCTGACGATATTGCCGAGCAGTTCGGCAAGTTCGTGCAATTTTTGCTGCGACGCCATGCGTTCCACGGCCGCGCTGGCTTCCGCGTGCGCGCGGCCGGCTGCGAGCAGGGCGGCGTCGCGCTCGATACGGCGCCAGGCGGCGGCCAGGCACAGGGCGGCCGCCAGTCCCAGCGCGAGCAGCGCGTGTGCCGCGACGCCCTGCCAGATTTCCCGGCGCCGGTCCGCCAGTTCCGCGCCTGGTACATGGATGACGGTGCGCCACGGTGTGTCCGCGGCACCGGCGTGCGTGGCGGCCGGCGGCACGATGCTGTGCCAGGACCATAGGCCCGCGGCGTCGATATATTTGCCGTCGGCGCGCGCGCGCATGCGCGCCCACAAACCCGGGCTGTGGTGTTCCAGCGTGATCGGACGGTTGAACATGAATGCCCACTCGTCGCCGCTATCGGGCGCGCGCAGATAGTAGCCGCCGCCATTGATGAGCATGAAGCGCTCGTCCGATTCGCCGGTGGCCAGCATGGCCGCATCCAGCATGCTTTTGGCAAGCACGTTGATAACCAGTATGCCGCGGTTGTCGCCGGTGTCGCCCTGGATGCGCTGGGCGACGCGCAGCAAGGGCTTGTGCGGCAGTTCGACGCGGCCTTGTTCGACATTCAGGTCGATCGGCGACAGATAGATCATGCCGGGCGGGACCTTCATGGCGTCGCGAAAATAGTTGCGGCCGGATTCGTCCTGCAAGTCCGCATCCGGCATGCGGCGCGGGCCGTCCGGGCTGCGGTAGTAGCGCAGGCGTTCGCGCCCGCTCTGGTCTATCCAGCGCACCTGGTCGTAATCGGGGTTGCGCTGCAACAAGGTGGCGAACGCGCGGCCGGCCGATTGCAGGGACGCCTGGTCGCCGTCAATGAACGCCGCGCGCACCTCGGCTTCGCCGGCCAGACTGGCGATATGGTGCAGGGGCGCGTCGAGCACGCGCAGGAACAGCATGGAACCCGCGTGGGCATCGTGGCTGGCTTCGTCCAGGCGCTCGTCGATCATCGTATCGACGCTGCGCGATCCGTCCCACCAGGCTAGCGTGGCGATAAGCGCTGCAAATGGCAGCATCAGGCGCAGGAAGGCCGCTGCGATGCGCGGCGCCGCGGCGCCGCCGAATTGCCGCGCGCCAGGCGGGGCCGCGATGGGCACGCTCACGGCGCAAGTGCGGCCGGCTTGCCGGCCGCGCCGCCGCGGCGGGCGCAAAGTGTCGGGCCTCTGTCCGTCCCGGAAGCCGGGTGTGGCCGGTACGCTGAGGTTCTGCCGTCGTACGTCATTGTGATTCTCCTTGCCGGCGGTCCATCCCCTCCAAGTTCAGGACCAGCTCTTTTTGGCTACCTGAAACTATGTACCATGTTTTAACTACTTGTGGAGCAAGTTGAATTACGGCTTTTTTGCGCGTGATGTTTAGGGCGATATGCGATTTTTTCGCATGGCGTTCTAGGCTCACGTCATGGCGGGGAAGATTTGCTTTTTGTCAAAGTCTGGGGATGTGGCTGAAATGACGCATCCAGCGCAGGTGCGCCGTGCGCGACGCCTGGCGCGGCCGGCGCCATGCCGCATGGCGGGACGCCAGCCGCCCGCACGGCAAAAGTTGCTGCAGTCGCGCTTCACGGCGCTTCCGGCTCACACAGATTTTTATCCGTCGCGCGGAAAATTATTACCGTGTTTTACCTACTTTTTTGCCGATGAAAAAACGGCTGCCGTGCGGCAAGCAATCATGCTTGCCACAAGCTTCTTGCAAGGCGGCCCGGGCGCTGGTCATGGCGTGCCGTTTGCCTTTTGTCAAACATGACCGCGGTCATGCTGGCGGCAAATGGTGCAGTTGCCGCCAGACCCAACCCGGCGCGCGCGTGCGGGTGGCGGCGCCCTGCCTTATACGCGGCGCGCGTGGCGCCGGATGCATGCGGAATAGGGGCGGCTCAGCGGAATTTCGTGAGCGCGCGCCACAGGTCGGCGACGGCCGCATCGCGCGGCGGCTGGCCGGCCGCGTACGCGGCGCCGACCGGGGCAAGGCCGTAGCGGCGCGCTATGGTGGCCAGTATCGAAGTCGTGTCGTAGGTGCCGTGATCCACGCCGGACCGCGCAAAGCCGCGCGACACGAGCAAAGCCGGTATGCGCGGGCCGGGGCCGTGACGGTCGTGCGGGCCGGCCCGGCCGCCCTGGCCGGGCGGTGGCACGTGGTCCCAGGCACCGCCGAATTCGTCGTAGGTCACGATCACCAGCGTGTGCGCGCGCGCCGGTCCGGCGTCTATGGCTTCGAGCAAACTGCGCAGGTGGCGGCTGCCGGCCGCCACGCTGGCATAGCCGGGGTGTTCGTTGTTTGCGCCTATGGGCTTGACGAAACTGACCGCCTTGAGGCGCCCGCTGCGCGCCGCTTCGAAAAACTCCACCTCGTCGCGCAGGTGCGCCGCGCGCGCCGGGCTGCCCGGGGCATAGGCGGTGTAAAAAACGAAAGGCTGGTGGTGGAACTGGAACAACTTGTCCGGGCACTGCGGCCAGCGTGCCGCCGGGTTGGCATCCGCGTGCGGGCAGGGGGCCGGATTGGCGGCCGTGGCCGGGGCCGCGGCCGTGCCGTTGGTCCAGCCCGGCGCGCCGACCGCCCCGCTGGCATTGGACCAGCCGCCGCCGTACCAGGCCCAGTCCATGCCGGCGCGCGTGAGGGCGCTGCCGATTTCCGGCGTATCGAGCGGCGGCAGGCGTTTTGCGTCGGGCGTGCCGGGCGCGTAAGGCGGGTGCCAGGGCTGCAGCGTGTTGATCGCGTAATCGCCGCATAGCACGCCCGCGGGGGTGGGCGGGCGGCCCGGCGCCGGCGCGCAGGACGCACTAAGTGGCGCGTCGATCACCTTGTCGCCCAGCGGCGAGCGGTACAGCGGGTAATTGGCGACCATGCCGTTCGCGTCGGCGACCGAATGCAGGTCGTACGGGCCGCCGTCATTCGCCGCCCCGGCAAATACCGGTGTGCGCGCACTGACCAGCCACTGGTGATTCAGGAAAGATCCGCCGAATGCGGCCTGGAACATCGCGTCCAGCACCACATGGTGCGGTGCCCCGGGACTGCGCAAATACGCATACACGGGCAGCGCGCGCGTGTCGTAATAGCCCATCGCCAGCCCGGCCGCATTGCTGCCGGTAACGAAGCGGTTCATCGCGCCGCCGTTCATCTGGTACTGCACCTGATAGAAGCCATGCACCAGATCGCGCGTCCTGCCTTCGGCCGTAATGTATTTGCCCAGTTCGAACGGCGCGTTTGCAAATGCGCTGGAAAACGCTGTCGCGGTGCTGTGATCCTGGCAGGTGGCGGCAAGCTGCTGCGGCGATGCAAGTTGCGGCTCGACTTGCAGCAGGCAATCGTAGGGCCGGCCGTTTTGCCCGATCTGCCGGGTTTGCGCGGCGCCGGCCGCGGCCAGTCCATCGATGCGCTCGCCCGGCGCGGCTTCCCAGGTGCCATACAGATTGTCGAAGCTGTGGTTCTCCATGTAGATCACCACGATATGGCGTACCCATTGCATGTCGTCCGCTCCGCGCGCCGTCTGCGCGGCGCCGCACAGCGCCGCGGCGAGCAGCGCGGCGGCGGCAGCCGGGCCGCGGCGGGCCGCGCGCACAACCGCGGCTTGGGGCATGACGGGGAATCTGCGCAGGGAAGTGGGCATGGCGGCGGGCGCGGGCGTGGCTGGGAGCGGCCATGATGCAGCGAAGCGGCGCGCGATGCAATGCACGCCGCCGGCAGCGCCTGCCCGGCCCCGGCGGCGCTCTGTCTTAATGCAACTAAACATCGCTTCCCGGTGGCTGCGCAGTGGCGCTTGCGCGCACAATTAGAGGTCGCCTGCGGCCCTTACGGTCGGCGCACCGGTGCGGACGCAGGGTGCGCAGGGCAGAGCCGCGTAAGCGGGTCGATGCCACGAGGCGGGCTGCCGGAGTGGTCTGCGCCGCCCATGTGAAAATCCGATTTCCGTGTGACTCAAGCCGCGCAGCGGTCTGACACGCTAATTGCACATTTCCCGGGCCGCACCCCGGCAAGGCGCGCAAAAACTTCGTTCAGGCTGCATGCTGCCATGCAGCACAAGATGCTTATAATGTCCCGCCCGGTTGCTATGCAGCCAGGCGCCGCGGCGGCCCGGCCGAAATTCCGAATTGCCATGGAGAACTGCCATGTATCCCGGTGAATATCTGTACACCCGCGAGCACGAATGGGTGCACGTGAATGGCGACATCGCCACGATGGGCGTCACCGAATTTGCGCAGCAGGAACTGGGCGAAGTGGTATTCATAGAATTGCCCGGACCCGATCAGCATTGTGCCGCGGGCGACGAAATCGGCACCATAGAAAGCGTGAAGGCGGTAGCCGAAATCTATGCGCCTGCGACGGGCACGGTGGTGGAATGCAATGCCGCCGTGGTCGATAGTCCCGAACTGTTGAACGACGATCCGCACGGCGAAGGCTGGCTCCTGAAAATCCGGCTCGGCTCGCCCCATGAATTGGCCGCGCTCATGAATGCCGCGGCTTACGCGGAGTACGTGCGGTCCGGCGCCGAGTAAGTCCGGCCGGCTGAGCGCCGCGGCCCGCGCGCGGCCGGCCGGCAAAGTCGGAATTCGCGCCGTTCCGTATCGGAAGCGTCCTACAGCGCCGGCCCGGGGCCTCTGGCAAGCTGTGAGCACGTTTTCTACCATGTACGGAAGCTATGATGACTTTGCACTTGGCTTTGGGCCCGCTCATTTCGCTCTTCGCGGGTATCCTCATACTGATCGTGCCGCGCCTGCTCAATTACATCGTCGCGGTCTATCTGATACTGGTCGGCCTGGTCGGCGTATTCGGATTTGGCGGCTGGCATCCCCACTAAGCGGGCCGGGGGCGGCGCCTCCGGCGCCTGACCTGCACGCAGCAGGAGGCGGCATGGAAAGCTTGCACACCGACGTGGCTGTGATAGGTGCCGGCAGCGCCGGCATGACCGCCTGGAGCGCCGCCCGCAAAGCCGGCGCGCGCGCCGTGCTGATCGAGCACGGACCTTACGGCACGACCTGCATACGGGTCGGCTGCATGCCCAGCAAACTGGTCATTTCCGCCGCCGAAGCCGCGCACAACGCGCGCCGGGCCGAACTTTTCGGCATACACGCCGGGCCGGTCAGGGTGGATGGCGCGGCCGTCATGCAGCGCGTGCGGCGCGAGCGCGAACATTTTCTGGGCTATGTGCTGCGCCGCATCGACGCCATGCCAGAACCCGACCGCCTGCGCGGCCACGCCCGCTTTGTCGACGCGCACACGCTGCAGATCGATGAGCGCCTGCGCGTCGAGGCGCGCGCGATCGTCATCGCCACCGGTTCCGAGCCCACCGTCGCGCCGGCCTATCGCGGCCTGGGCCAGCGCGTGTTTACCAGCGACACGATATTCGAGTGGGAAAACCTGCCCGCTTCGGTGGTGGTCGTGGGGCCCGGCATCATAGGTCTGGAATTGGGACAGGCGCTCGCCTACCTGGGCGTGCGCGTGCTCATGCTGGGGCGTGGCGGGCGCGTGGGGCCCATCACCGATCCTGACGTACGCGCCCGCGCGATCGAAATATTCAACCGCGAATTCGAGTTTTTCCCGGCCGGCATGCCGCAAAACGCGCGTCTGGACGCGGGCCGGGTGTGCATCGACTATGTGGATGCGGCGGGCGCGGCGCAGAGCGCCGGTTTCGACTACCTGCTGTCGTCCACCGGTCGCGTGCCGCGCCTGCAGGGGCTGGATCTGGCGTGCACGGATGTGCGGACCGACGCGCAGGGGCGGCCGCAATTCGACCCCGCCACGCTGCAATGCCTGGGCGCGGCCGGGCCCGTGCCGGTATTTATCGCCGGCGACGCCAACGAGCGCCAGCCGTTGTTGCACGAAGCCATAGACGACGGCCGCATCGCCGGCAGCAACGCGGCGCGCCTCGCGCTGGGCGAGGCCATGCGGCCGGGCGCGCGGCGCGCGCCACTGGTGGTGGTGTTCAGCGATCCGCAAATCGCCATCGTGGGTGGCGGCTACCGCGCCCTGCGGCCAGGCACTTATGCACAAGGCGAAACCGCTTTCGAGAACCAGGGCCGCGCGCGCATCATGGGCGCCAATGCCGGTTTGCTGCGCGTGTATGGCGATCCCGCGAGCGGCCGCTTCCTGGGTGCGGAAATGCTCGGGCCGCGCGCCGAACATATCGGCCATCTGCTGGCCTGGGCCTTGCAATCAGGCTTGAGCGTGGCGCAAATGCTGGATATGCCCTTCTACCACCCGGTGGTCGAAGAAGGCTTGCGCACGGCGCTGTTCGATCTGCAACGTGCGCTGGGGGGCGCTCCGCGCTGAAGCCGCTGCCGGCTTCGAGTGGCCGCGGCCGCCGGCTTGCGCGGCGTGCTCAGCCGGCTTTGGCGAGGCGCAGGATGCGCCCGCCCAGGTTCACGGCGGCAAGTGCCGCCGCACCCGCCACCACGCCTACCAGTGCCGACACCAGGGTGGGCAGCACGGCGCCGGCAATGCCACCCGGCGCAAGCTCGTGTATAAAATGTTCCAGGCCGGGTATGCCATGCATCAGTATGCCGCCGCCCACCATGAACATGGCGGCCGTGCCGACGATGGTCAGAAATTTCATGATGATGGGTGCGGCGGCCAGCAGCATGCGGCCGAGCGCCTGCGCAGCGGCAGCGGGGCGGCGCGTCAGGATCAGGCCGGCGTCGTCCATTTTGACGATGGCCGCCACCAGGCCGTATACGCCCACCGTCATGAGCAGCGCGACGGCACTGAGCGCCGCCACTTGCGTGGTGAATGGCGTGCTGCCCAGGGTGCCCAGCGCGATCACGATAATTTCCGCGGACAGTATGAAATCGGTGCGCACGGCGCCTTTGATTTTTTCCGCTTCCAGCGCCATCAGATCGGTCGCCGGGTCCATCAGGGCTGCCGTCAGTTCGGCGTGATGGGCGTCGTCTTCGCCGCGCGTATGCAGAAATTTGTGCGCGAGCTTTTCGAAACCTTCGAAACACAGGTAGGCACCGCCCACCATGAGCAGCGGCGTGATGGCCCAAGGTGCCAGCGCACTGATGGCAAGCGCCGCCGGCACCAGGATGAGCTTGTTGCGCAGCGAACCGCGCGCCACCGCCCATACCACCGGCAGTTCGCGTTCGGCGCGCACGCCTGCCACCTGTTCGGCATTGAGCGCCAGGTCGTCGCCGAGCACCCCGGCGGTTTTTTTGGCGGCAACTTTGGTCAGTATGGCGACGTCGTCGAGGACCGTGGCGATGTCGTCGAGCAGAGCTAGCAGGCTGGAGGCCAAATCGTGCTTCCTTAGTGGTCAGGGGGCAGCGCCGGCCGATGCAAGCCGGCAGACAGGTACGCGATGATAGCGCCACCTGCCTCGCCGCGCTGCAGCAAAACCAGCAGCGGCGCGGCAAAATTCGCGCCGGGGGCGGGCAGGACACCCGATTCAGCGCGGGCTTGCCGCCGGCGCGACGGCCGCGGTATCGGCGGGCGGCGCCGGCTTGTGTATGGCTTGCGCTTCCCAGCCGCGCACCACCACCAAGACCATGAACGCCAGCACATAGGCCACCGCAACGTGCCAGCCGTGGCGCAGCCAGCGCCCGGCCGATTTGGCTTCCGGGTACATGTTGGCAAGCGCCACGCCGGCGGATGACCCGAACCACAGCATGGAACCGCCATAGCCCACCGCAAACGCCAGGAAGCCCCAGTCGTAGCCGTCCTGCTTGATGGCCAGTGCGGTGAGCGGAATATTGTCGAAGACGGCCGACACGAACCCCAGGCCGAATGCCGTTTGCCAGGATGCCGCGGGCAGTTTTTCGACCGGCATCATGGATGCCGCGGTAACCAGGAACAACAGGAAAAAGGTGCCCTTGAGCGATTCGCCCAGCACTTCCCAGTCGTGCCGGCGCACCGGTATCGTCACCACGATGGCCGTCCATACCGCGACGCCTATGAAAGGAAAGCTGTCGCTGATGGCCGTATAGCGCGTATTCACGACGATGTTGGTAACCATCGCGAAGCTCAGGATGAGCGCGACGATGAATATGCGCCCCCAATCGACGTGGGTGTGCTCGTGCGCATTGCGCAGGATGGGCGAATAGGCGTGTTGCTGTTTCGCGGCCACCACGCCGGACACCACCAGCGCGACGGCCGAGGGCAGGATGGCCTCGAATACCGACAGCGGCGACACGCCGGCTATCCACATCATGGTGGTGGTGGTGTCGCCCACCACGGAAAACGCGCCGCCCGCGTTGGATGCCGCCACGATGGCGGCCAGATAGCCGATATGCACCTTGGC
>JAEUNN010000750.1 GCA_016791085.1 Rhodocyclaceae bacterium
GGCCAGATTGGGGCTCAGTATCACGACCGCGTCGTAGCCCTGGGCCAGCACGCCGAGCAGCCAGCGCTTGCCGGCCCAGCCCTTGTAGCCGCCCGGCCGCAGCGCCAGCAGGTGATCTATGCTGTCCAGCCCGCGCGCGAGCGGCAGGTTCACCGGATGCAGCAGGGCGCTGATTTCGCATCCGGGCAGGCCGGCGCGCAGCGCGCGAAATACCGCCGTGGTGGCCACGAAATCACCGATTTTCGCGGTCTGTATGACCAGCACGCGGCGCGGCGCACGCTTGTTTAGCGCCGCGCGCAACAGTAATAGAGGTGACGCCAGCCAGGTCAGCAGCAGCCAGATCACCGTAACGCCCCGGTCAATACCTCACTGATGCCGTCCACATAACCCTGCATGGAAAATTCGGCCAGCACGCGGGCGCGTCCGGCTGCGCCCATGCGCCGGCGCAGCGCCGCGTCGTCCATGAGGCGGCGCAGGGCCGCGCTCAGCGCCGGCACGTCGCCGTAGGGGTAGAGCAGACCGTTTTGCTCCGGGAGTACCAGTTCGCGCGTGCCGGTCACGTCCGAGCCTATGACCGGCTTTTGCGCCAGCATGGCTTCGAGCACCACGCGCGGCAAGCCTTCCGAGGGCGAGCAGATCACGAACAGGTCCATGGACTGTATGAAGGCCAGCGGCTGCGCCTGAAAGCCCATGAAATGCACCTGGGCGGCGATACCCAGGCTGCGCGCGAGTTCTTCGAGTTCGGCGCGCTGCGGACCCTCGCCCAGTATCACGCAGCGCAGCGGGCGGCGTTCGCCGTGCAATATGGCGAGCGCGCGCAACAGATCGCCGGTCGCTTTACGTGCCACCAGTTGCCCCACGCTACCTATCACCAATCCATCGCCTGCCGGTGCGGTGGCGGCCGCGGGCAGTTCGGCACGGCCGTCTATGGCGTTGTAGACCACGCTCAAACGTGCCGCGTCGACGCCGCGCGCGACCAGTTTGTCGCGCACGCCGGACGATACGCAAATGACGCGGCTGGCGGCTCGGTTTACCAGCGCGACTTCCTGCGTGCTCAATTTCGGTTCGGTGCGACAGTGCTGGACCACCGGCAGCCCGGCCTGGACTGCCGCGACATAGCCTTCCTGGTTTGAGGCGGGCTGGTTGTTCATGTAGAGCAGGTCGTAGCCGCCTGTACGCAACAGTTCGGCCAGCAGGGCGGCGCGCGGTTCTATG
>JAEUNN010000757.1 GCA_016791085.1 Rhodocyclaceae bacterium
CGCACAGCAAAAACAGGCGCTGGCAACTTACATCCAGGCCGTGCGCACGGCATTCACCGAAGTGCGCGACGCGTTGAATGCGGTACAGCAGTACGCGCAAAGCGCGAAAGAACTGGAAACCCAGATGGGAGCCGCCCAACGCACCCTGGATCTGGCGGAAAAGCGCTACCGCGCCGGCTATTCGCCCTACCTCGAAGTGCTGGATGCGCAGCGCGGCGCCAATGACAGCACGCTGTCCTACCTGCGCACGCGCCAGGCGCAATTGGGCGCGACGGTAAGCCTGTACGCCGCGCTGGGCGGCGGCTGGCAGCCGGAAGCGGCCAAAGCCAGGTAACGCCGCGCGGGGCGCGCGCGCGGCCGAAATCCCGCGCGCTGCCTGCTGCCGCGATTTTCGCGGCGGCGCGAACCTGGCGCGGGCGCCCGCGCCGGCTTCAATCCGCCACTAATTCGGCTTCCAGCACGCCGCGCAAGGCGTTGCACAGCACGATTTTTTCCGCCCGCGCCAGATCGGCGCGCGTAATGGGGCCTACTTCGGCGGACCAGGCCGCATCGTCCAGCAACACGCCGCGCATCACGCCGGGCAACAGGCCGGCCGCCACGGGCGGCGTGCGCCAGCGCCCGTCCAGGCGCACGAACACGTTGCTACGCGCGCCTTCGGTCAATTCGCCGGCGGCATTGAAAAACAGCACATCGAACGCCCCGGCCGCTTCGGCCTCGGCGATGGCCCGGTCATAGGCCGCGCGCAAGCTGGTTTTGTGGCGCAGCAGTGGCACCGGCGCGGATGGCGGCCGGGTGGTGCACAGCACCTTGACCTTGGCTCCGGCCAGCGGCGCGAGCGGCGCCCCGGTCAACTGAAACGCGCCGCTGCTTTCCAGTTGCAGGCGCAGGCGGTGCGGTCGCTCATCGGGCAGATTCGCCACATAGGCCGCGAGCGCCGCCTGGATTTGCGTGCGATCGCACACAAACCCCAGTTCTGCCGCGCTCGCGCTCAAACGTTGCAGGTGCCGGCCGGCATGGCGCGGGCCCTCGGCGCGGCTTGCGTACAGGGTTTCGATGAGCGCAAAGCCCGCCCCAAGCCCGGCCAGAAAGCCCTGTTTGATCTGGCATTCGGCATATTCGTCGGCGGCGCGGCTATCCATCACGATGCCGGCGCCGACACCAAACTCACCGGCGTACTCGCCGCCGCCGGCCTCGCGCAACAGCAGCGTGCGTATGGCCACCGACAGGCAACAGTCGCCGCTCGCATCGACCCAGCCTATGGCACCCGTGTAGAGCCCGCGCGGCCGGCTTTCCAGTTCGGCAATCCATTGCATGGTGCGCAACTTGGGCGCCCCGGTCACGGAGCCGCAAGGAAACAGCGCCCCCAGCATATCCGCGAGGCCCAGGCCCGGCCGCAATTGCGCGCTGATCGTGGACACCATCTGCAGCACCGATCCGTGCGTCTGCACATCGAAAAGCTGCGGTACGGCCACGCTGCCCGTTTTCGCCACGCGGCCCAGATCGTTGCGCAGCAAATCCACGATCATGAGATTTTCCGCGCGCGTCTTGGCGTCGGCCTGCAGCGCTGCGGCCGCTGCGGCACGCGCCGCCGGGTGCGCCGGCGCGGCCGCCGTGCCCTTCATGGGCTGGGCGAGCAACTGCGCGCCGGACCTGCGCACGAACAGTTCCGGCGACAGCGACAACACAAAGCGCGGCCCCAGGCCTTCCGGCATGGCGATGAAAGCGCCATAGGGCACCGGCTGGCGCGCACGCAGGCGGCGATAGAGGGCGAGCGGCGCGCCGTGCGCGCGCAGATCCACGCGGTAGCTGTAATTGACCTGGTAGGTTTCCCCCTCGCGTATGGCGGCGTGTATGCGAGCGATGGCGTCATCGAACTCGCCGCGGCTCACGCCCTGGCGCAGCGCATAGACGCCGGCGGCGGAACCGCCCGCGTCGGCCTCGGCCAGCCAGGTCTCGACCTCGTCTGCACCCAGCCGCGCACAGCGGCGGAACAGCAGCGCGCACAGGCCTGTGCCGTCCGCGTTGGGCGCGGGCGCGAGGCCCAGCTGGCGCGCGCCCCATTCGTAGTCGGCCAGCAGCACGGCGTGCAAACCGCCGGTCAGCGCTTGCTGCAGTTCGGCGCACCAGGCGGCCGGGCTGTCCGCGTCCGGCGCACGCAAGGCGCCGGCGTACTCCGTATAGAGGCGGCTGGCCGGCGCCGCGGCGCTGGCCCGGCAGTCATCCAGCAGTGCAAAACATTCGTGCGCCATGCTCAAGGTAGCGAAGTGCCGCAACCCGCCGGCCGCAGCACGCGATGGCTGCAATACGGGATGCGGAACATGGGAAGTCCATCCGGAAAGCGTCAGCGCGGTGGGCGCGCAAGCGCTCGCGGAGGCCGCACCGCGCGGCCGACGCATTGTGGCACAAGCCCCGCAGGCCGGCACTGGCGGGGCGGCAGGGCGCAACGGCGGCGCGGCAGCGGGCGGGCAAGTTTAGGCGGGTCAGGCGTCGCCGGCAGCCGCCCGGCGCACGGTGACGCGGCACTAGCCGCCAGCCCCGCCAAGGCGGGGCCGCAGTACGCCAAGCCGCACCAAAGCGCGGGCCGCAAACACAAAACCCCGCCGAAGCGGGGTCCATCAACGCAAAACCCCGCCGAGGCGGGGCCCATCAACGCAAAACCCCGCCGAGGCGGGGTTTTGGCTACAGCCGGTCTGCGGAAACTTACGCAGCCTTCTTGGCCTTGGGCGCAACCGCGGCGGCCTGGCCGACGGCGTCCATGGTCGCCTTGGTGGCGGCAGCCACGTTGGCTTCGGCAACTTCGGCAACCTGCTTCACAGCCTTGTTGAC
>JAEUNN010000785.1 GCA_016791085.1 Rhodocyclaceae bacterium
GGGGGCCGCGGTGGGGCTGGCGCTGGCCAGCCTGCTGCAGACCTATACCGTGTCCACCATGAATTTCCAGTCCTTTTCCGAACTGGCTTTCGGCTTCCGCATGACCCCCGTCATCATCCTCAAAACGCTGGCGT
Organism: Rhodocyclaceae bacterium; assembly: GCA_016791085.1. Taxonomy (GTDB): domain Bacteria; phylum Pseudomonadota; class Gammaproteobacteria; order Burkholderiales; family Rhodocyclaceae; genus JAEUNM01. The sequence continues at coordinate 135 of JAEUNN010000785.1, forward strand.
TCAGCCTCGTCATGGGGCTGGCGGGCGGGGTGCTGCCGGCGTTCGCCGCGGCGCGCATGAATATCGTTGAGGCGCTGCGCGCGGCCTGAGGCGGGCGGGGGCGCACATCGCGGTGCGGTGCGCGGAACCGTTGCCGCGCAATTGCTGTCCTTAGGGTCGATCGGGCAGGAATTTGGGCAGCGGATACCACAACTGTTGCATTCCTGCAAATATGCTGCGCTGCACAAAATTTCCATGCTATCATTGCTGCTGCCCCTTGGCGGAATTTGACTGAACGGCTCCTGCATGCGCCAACGCACTTTGAAATCGCTCGTACGCGCCACCGGCGTGGGTTTGCACTCCGGCACGAAAGTAAATCTCGTGCTGCGGCCTGCTGCGCCCGACACCGGCATCGTGTTCCGCCGCGTCGATCTGGATCCGCCGGTCGATCTGCCGGCCGACGCCACCGGCGTGGGCGATACGCGCATGGCGTCGTGTCTGGAAAAGGACGGCGCCAAGGTTGGCACCGTCGAGCACCTGATGTCGGCGCTGTTCGGCCTGGGCATAGACAATCTGTATGTCGACCTGGATGCGCCGGAAGTGCCCATCATGGACGGCAGCGCCGCCACCTTCATTTTCCTGCTCCAGTCCGCCGGCATAGAGGAACAGGCTGCGCCCAAGCGCTTCATACGCGTGCTGAAGCCGGTCGAGGTGCACGACGGCGACAAGTGGGCGCGGCTCGATCCGCACGAAGGTTTCAAACTCGCGTTTTCCATACATTTCAATCATCCGGCCGTGGATAGCACGGGCACCCGCGTCGAAATCGATTTCGAAAAGCATTCCTATGTGCGCGACGTGGCGCGCGCGCGCACTTTCGGCTTCATGCAGGACGTGGAAATGCTGCGCAACGCCGGCCTCGCGCTGGGCGGCAGCCTGGACAACGCGATCGTGATGGACGAATACCGCATCCTCAATGCGGACGGCCTGCGCTATGCCGACGAATTCGTGAAGCACAAGGTGCTGGATGCGATAGGCGATCTGTACCTGATCGGGCGTCCGTTGCTGGCGGCGTTTTCCGCGCACAAATCGGGCCACGCACTCAACAACGCGCTGCTGCGCGCGCTGCTGGCACAGGCCGACGCCTACGAAATCGTCAGTTACGCCGACGACAACACGCCCGCCGGCGTGGCCAGCCTGTTCAACCTCGCCACCGCCTGAGGCGGCCATGCTGCTCTTGCGCCTGGTGGCGGTGCTGGTCGTGATCGCGATCGGCGTGAACCTGGTGCTGTTTTTGTGGTGGCGCGACGCGCGCTACCTGCAGTTTGCCTGGCGCATCGCGCGTTTCGGTCTGCTGTTCGCGGCCATCATGCTGGCCCTGTTTTTCCTCGAACGGGCGTTTCTGCCTTTCCCCATCTAAGGGTAAAAACACCCTTGCGCGCCGCGGCGGGCTGGCGCCGAAAACCCCGAAAAGCCGTCAAAAACAGATGCCGAAATGACCGCCCGGGCGGTTTCGTGCAAGCTGACGTTATGGTTTTGGCTCCTGTCGCGGCTTAGCGCGAACGCTCCAGGAGGCGCTCCAGAGCCTGTCGCAACAGGTCCGCGTCGGCCAGATTTTCCTTAAGGTTTTCAAGCTGTTTGCGCGCGTCCGGGCTAATGCCGCGGGCGTGGCCGGGGTGGCTGGCGGGCCCCCCGGAGGCATCCGGTGCTTGCACATACACCGTAATTCCGCTAAGCTTCACGCCGATTTTGTCAAATGCACCGCATAAACTCGGTGTCAGCTGCCGCAGCCTGGCCGCCACTGCGCCCGAATAAGCGCAGAGTACAAGAACATCCTGCTTGAAATTTGCAACGTGGCTCAGCTGCTGGAGCGGGCTGGGCGCTAGTTTTTCGTAGTGCCGCTGCATGCGTGCGATGCGCTGGGTTTGCGCGCGAAAGCGCGCCAGGGCGTCGGATTCGTCCACGATCTGATCAAATTTGCGTGCGGCCATGGGTGCATCGAATCAAAGGAGTTAGGGTGCAGATTATTCTCGTATCTAGCCGTCTGACAAGTGCGCGCACGCTCACCATCACCGGCCTGCACATGGCGCTCGCCGCGCTGGCACTGGCGGTGCTGGTACTTTTGACGTCTACGCTGTTTTCCTGGATGACGCTCAAGCACGCGCTTGAATTGCGCCTGCCTTTCGTCGAACAGCTGCTGTCGTCGGTGCGTGCCGAAGAACAGGCCAAAAGCCAGGGCGTGGTGCGCGAAAACCTGAATGCCATCGCTGCGCGCCTGGGCGAGTTGCAGGCGCAATTGCTGCAGCTCGACTTCCTGGGCGCGCGCCTGGGCCAGAAAGTCGGCATACCGCCGCAGGATGTCAAACCGCCCGCCGATGCCGGCAAGGGCGGGCCGCTGCTGCCCTTGTCGCCGCAGGTCACGCCGCTGCAGGTGCAGCGCGAACTGGACCGGCTGGCGGCGCAAATCGAGGTACGCGGCGACTACCTCGGGCTGATCGAATCCGAAGTGCAGGAACGCAAGCTGCAGAAGGATTTGCTGCCCACCACGCTACCCGTTGCGGGCGGCACCTGGAATTCTTCGACTTACGGCATACGCGTGGACCCCATCACGCATCGCGCGGCCATGCATGAAGGCGTGGATTTCGTGGGCGACACCGGTACCGCCATCGTGGCGGCGGCGGCCGGCATGGTGGTGTCCGCCGAGTGGCATCCGCAGTACGGCAATCTGATCGAAATCGATCACGGCAAGGGGCTCGCCACGCGTTATGCGCATGCTTCGCGGGTGTTCGTGGTGAGCGGCGCTTTCGTGCGGCGCGGCCAGAAAATTGCCGAAATCGGCAGTACCGGCCGCTCCACGGGGCCGCACCTGCATTTCGAGGTGCGTCAGGACGGCGTGGCACTCAACCCGCGGCGCTTCCTCGAAGCGGCCGACCTGGACACCTTGCTGGCGCGCCGCTAAGCCCGCCCCGGGGGCGCGCCCCGTTCAGGCGCGCGGCATGCGGCACGCGGCGCGCCGGTGCCACGTGTTAAAATCGCAAACTTTGCTGCATTGCGCGACACCGCGCAACGCTTGCGGGCGTTGCAACACCGCCTGGCGTTACCTCGTCGCGCGTGCGGTATTGCGCTTCCCGCCTTGCACTCCCCTTTCCGGGCGCCCACCCCATGATTTCTGGATTGCTAAAAAAACTATTCGGCAGCCGCAATGACCGGCTGTTACGCCAGTACCG
>JAEUNN010000786.1 GCA_016791085.1 Rhodocyclaceae bacterium
GGACATTTTGACGTTGGCCAGGTCCACATCCGTGCCGTCGGCCTTCACGCGCACTTTCACGTTGTAATCGATCACCCGTTTGACGGGTACAAGAACTTTCATGCGTCCTCCCAATAGAAGCAATGAAATTGCGGCAACGGCGATTGCTGCCGGATGCCGCAGCAGATTCCGCGCCGGCCCGCGACAGGCCGGCGCTGGAATTCTTTATAGAGGCGCGCAGTTTAACCCCGCGCGCAAAGCGGAACAAATTGCGCCGTTGCGGCGAACTCCAACACCCAGGCCGCAACTTTAGCCGCAGCGGCTGCCAGGCGCTGTCCGGTGCGCGACTTTTGCGCGCCTGCCGCAACGGCGACCAGACAAAGATTCGAGCCCGCAGGACAAGTTCCCGGCAGGCACGGCGCCGGCGCCGCCATGCCGGGCGGATCAAGACGCCCTGGCATGCCGCCCCGGATCAAGCAGCCGGACGAGCAAGGCGTCCGCGTACGGCCGGGCGGGGCAGCCGGTCAGGGAGCCGCGACGGCGGCCCGGCTTCGCACCCTTCGTATCGGCACGCTGCCGCAGATCAGATGCCAAACAGCACGCGGGTATCGAGCCAGATTACCTGCCCGCCCGCATCGCGGACGACCTGCACCATGTGGGCGGTTCCGCCCGGGCCGTCGCCGCCGCCGCCGTTCCAGAGACATACGAAGCGCAACCTGTCCGCGCCGTACGACAGCGCTTCGTCGAGCAGCCACAGATTGCACTCGACATAGGGATCGGCGCCGGCCGCGAGCGGTCCGCGCACCGCCTGCAAGGCGCGCGGCGGATCGGTCAGGCGCGCCGCGACGGCGGCATAGCGCGGGCGCCAGGCGCCGGCCGACGGGTCCACGGAACGGCACAAAAATTCCGGCTCGGGAAAAGGCTGCAACAACTGCACGCGCAAGCCGCGCGCCTGCGCGGCCTCACAGAACAGCAAATCGCCGCCGGCCGCGCCCTGGGTGAGCGCCAGATCGGACGTTCCGGCCTGGCAAGCGTCCAGCGCGGAGGCGATCGCCGCGGCAGCGTCGCCTGCATGCCCGAGCGGAAAACGCGGCTGTTTGCGGTCGGGCGCATCGACCATGTGCCCGCTGAACAGAAAAACCTTCTCCGGAACCGACATTTACCCCACCTCGCTGGAATTTGCCCGGCCTGCCGCCAGCCTTTGCGGCCGTGCAGGATGATCGTCACATGGCTGGCCAGCCATCATACGCGAGGAGCGCCTGGCGTCGGACCGGCGGATTCCGGCCGGGCGGACTCAGGCGCGCGCCGCGCTGCGGCGCACGGTGTCGCGGGCAAAACACAAATCCGCCCAGGCTTTGGATTTGTCCGGCAAATTGCGCAGCAAATAGGCCGGATGGTAGGTTACGACCAGCGGTATATCGCCGTATTGCAGCACCTTGCCGCGCACTTCGGAAATTTTCACTTCGCTGCCCAATAGCGCCTGCGCCGCCGGGCGCCCCAGCGCGACGATGATGCGCGGGCGTATGAGCGCGATCTGGCGTTGCAGGAAAGGATTGCAGGCGGCGATTTCCGGCGCCTCCGGCGTACGGTTGTTGGGAGGCCGGCATTTGACGGCATTGGCGATATACACGCCCTGCCCGCGCGCGATGCCCAGCGCACCCAACATGGCGTCGAGCAATTTGCCGGCCTGCCCGACGAAAGGCTCGCCGCGCTCGTCTTCATCGGCCCCCGGGCCTTCGCCCACGAACAGCCACTCGGCCGCCCTGTCGCCCACACCGGGTACCGCCTGTTTGCGCTTTTCGCACAGGCCGCAGGCGCGGCAGCCGGCAATCTCCGCATGCAGCGCATCCCAGTCCATGGCGCCGATATTGCGCACGCGCGCCGCATCGTCCGGCACCAAGGGCGCAGGCGCCGCAGCCGGCAGGCTCGGCCGCGCGACGCGCGGCGGCGGCGCAGGCTCGGCCCCACGCGCGGGCGCTGCCCGCTGCTCCAGCTGTTGCGTGGGAGGCGGTACGGACTGCCGCACGGGCGGCGGTGCATCGCCTACTACCGCAGCATGCGCGGGGCCAGGCGCGGCTGCCGGACCGCCCTGTTCGGCCGCGCCGGGCGCGACCGCTACAAGCGGCGCAGGCATGTCCGGCGCGGGCGCGCCGCGCAGACGCCACAGCGGACTGAAGCCCATTTCGCGCAGCATGGCGGCGCGGCGCGGGTTCATGCCGCCAGCTCGCACAGCATCACGATGCCGTCCTCGCGGCCATCGCGTGCCGGGTAATAACCCGGGCGCCGGCCAACCGCGGTAAAGCCCGTGCTTTCGTACAGACTAAGCGCGACGGCATTGGACGGGCGCACTTCGAGGAATATCTGGCGTCCGCCTTCGGCCCTTGCACGGCGCATGATCCAGTCCAGCATGAGCCTGCCCAGACCGCAGCCCTGCAAGGATTTCACGACGCTAAGATTCAGCAGATGGGCTTCGTCCAGCACGCCCATCACCACCGCGTAGCCGGCCAGCGCCCCGTCCATGCGCATGACCCAGGCGCCGTAGCCGGCCGCCAGCGAATCGGAAAAATGCGTGCGCCCCCAGGGAAATTCGTAGAGGCTGCATTCCTGCAGCGTGACTTCGTCGAGATCGCTCTCGCGCATGGGCGCGATCGCGATGCGCCCGGATTCGAGCAGGTGGTCCGGAAGTTCACGCGGTAGCGAGTATGAACACATGGTGCGATGGGCGGGTAGGAAGGCGCGGCCGCCTGCGTAATGGACAGGATTGTACCTGCCCGCGCTGCAGCGCCCGGCCGGCGCACATCAGCCGCGGCCGCCGCGCGCGAGGCGTTCGGCAGTCGTGAGCGCCACCTTGTCGCGCACATAAAGCGGCGCCAGCGCCGCCGCGTCCATGGCGGCAGCCGGCAGGCGCAGCGCGGCCAGTTGCGCCACCGCGGCAGCATCCGGCACGGCTTGCGCATCGACGCCTGCGAGGCACGCCATCAGCGCAGCCGGCAGACGTGCCGCGGCAAGTGCGAAGCCCGAGCCCACGCCTGTCCAGCCCACGCCTTCCGGCAGCGGCGCCAGTTCGGGCGGACACACCAGCGGCGCGATCAGCGCCTGCACACCGCCGGGCCCGCTCTGGTAGGCCGCGCAATAGGTTTCGCCCTGGCGCGCATCGGCGCACACGTACACGCGCTCCGCGCCGGCCGCCCAGGCCAGCGCGTCAAGGCTGCCCACCGCGACCGCCGGCAGCCCGAGCGCGACACATAGCCCCTGCGCGACCGCAACGCTGAGGCGCAGTCCGGTAAACGCGCCCGGCCCCACGCCGGCCGCAATGGCGTCCAGCGACTGAAGCTCGATGCCGGCTTCGGCCGCAAGTTCGGCGACCCAGGGCAGCAGTACGCTGGACGCCGCATCCGGCGCGGCCTGGCTGCGGCGGTACAGGCGGCCATCGGCCAGCAGGGCTGCAGATACGACGGTCGCGGACGATTCGAGGGCAAGAATTTTCATGTCGTGATGGGCGCCTGCCGGCACCGGCACTGGGCCGCGGCCGGTACATTGCGTGTGGCCCCGCCATTTTACGGTCCTGTCGCGCCGGCAGCCGCCGGCACACGGATGCACCCGCATGCCGCCCCGGCCAGGCTCAGGGCCGCCCGCACTTCCAGCCCTGCCGGCGCGCTGCAAAATCCGCCGGCGCCGCGGCCAGGCCGGGCGGCACGCAGGGCGCCGGAGCCGGACCTAGACGGCAATCCAGCGGCTCACGATTTCGAACAGCTTGTCCGGATGGAAAGGTTTGGCGATGAAATCGTTCATGCCCGCGTCGAGACAGCGCTCGCGGTCGTCCGAGAACGCATTCGCGGTCATGGCGATGATGGGCACGGCACCATGATTTTCCAGGCCGCGTATGCGCCGCGTCGCATCCAGCCCATCGACTTCGGGCATCTGTACATCCATGAATATGAGGTCGTAGGGCCGCTGGCCGGCCTTTTCCACGGCCTCGCGGCCATTTACCGCGATATCCACCAGCAACCCCATATCGGTCAGAAATTCGCGCGCCAGCATGCGATTGACCGGCTCGTCCTCGGCCAGCAATACCTTGAGCCCGGCAAAATCGGGCCGCACGGGCAGTGCCGGTATTTCCGCGCCGGGCGTGGCACCTTCCGGCGCGCGGCCGAACTTGCCGGTAAACCAGAAAACGCTGCCGCTTTCCGGCGTACTCCGGACCCCCACGCTGCCACCCATAAGTTCCGCAAAGCGCCGCGTGATCGCGAGCCCCAGACCGGTGCCGCCATATTTGCGCGTGGTGCTGGTATCGGCCTGTTCGAAAGCCGAAAACAGCTTGGACTGGGCGGCCGGCGCAACCCCGATGCCGGTATCCTCGACTTCAAAGCGCAGTTCTATCTGTTCTGGCGCCTCCGCGACCAGTTCGGCGCGCAGTTCCACCCAGCCGGTTTCGGTGAATTTGATGGCATTGGTGGCGTAATTGAGCAGCCCCTGCTTTACGCAAGTGGGGTCCCCGACCACCATTTCCGGCACGCCGCCGGTACGGCAACGCAGTTCTATCCCCTTGTCCGCGGCGCGGTCGGCCAGCATGGTCGCGACGCTTTGCAGGGTCGCCGGCAGGTTGAAACTGCGCCGCGCCAGCACGAACTTGCCTGCCTCTATCTTGGACAGGTCCAGCACCTGGCTCACCGTTTCGAGCAGGTGCTGGCCGGCATCCTCGACCTTTTTGAGCCAGTCCATTTGCTGCGGCGTAACCTTGCCGCGCTTGAGCAGGTGGGTGATGCCGATCACGGCATTCAGCGGCGTGCGGATTTCATGGCTCATGTTGGCCAGAAACGCGCTTTTCGCACGCGTGGCCGATTCGGCGCGGCTCAGTGCTTCGGCCAGTTGCGCGTTGACCACGCGCAATTCGCTGGTGCGCGACTCGACCAGTGCTTCCAGGTGATCGCGATAGCGCGCAAGTTCGTCTGCGGTGCGCTTCTGCTCGCTCACGTCGCGCACGATCATGGAAATGCCGGCAAACTGGCCGGCATCGTCGCGTACCGGCGATTCGACTACCGAAACGTCCAGCGTATGCCCGTCGCGGTGCAGCAGCACGGTTTCGAAATTTTTGAGGCTTTTGCCCTGTGCGAGGTTTGCGACGGCCAGCGCGTGATCGCTACGCTGATCCGGCGGATATAGCTCGGCCGCAGACCGGCCCAGCGCCTCGGCAGCGGAATAGCCGAACATGGATTCTGCGGCGACATTCCAGCTCGTTATGGTGCCGTCCGGATCGCATCCGATGATGACATCGACCGAACTGGCCACCATGGAGGCCAGACGCGCCTTGAACTGCATGCCCTCGCGCACGGCTTTTTCGGCCGCGACGCGGCTGCTGATGTCGACCACCGTGGCCTGCACGAACAGATCGCCGTCGGCGTTGAAAAAACTCAAGGCCACTTCGATCGGGAAGCACGTGCCATCCGCACGCTGGCCGCGCAATTCCAGGCCCGGCCCCATGGGGCGCGAGTGCGGTTGGGCGGCGTAATTGGCGCGATGTTTTTCGTGTACGGCGCGCAGGGCGTCGGGCACCAGCAATTCCAGCTTCCTGCCGACCAGATCGGCTTCGGCATAGCCGAACATGGCCTCCAGCGCCGGGTTGGCCATCAGGATGGTGCCCTGGGCGTCGACCAGCATCAGACCATTCGGATTGGTCTGCACGATGGTTTCCAGACGCGCCTTGTTGCGCGCCAGTTCGCGGTTGAGCCGGGTCGATTCGGTTATGTCCACGTAGGTCAGCACGAGTCCCGCGAACACCTTGTTGGTGTCCTGGTAAGTCGTGATGCGCCGCAAAAAAGTGCGATCGCCGGGCCACACCACGATGCGCTCCATGCCGACCTTTTCGCGCAGCGCCCGATCCAGGTCGGGAAACAGGTCCGGGTCCGGCGCCGCCGGCGTGAAATGCCTCAGGCTGCGCCCTATGTCCTGCGGCAGCAGCGGAAAAATTTCCGTCAACAGCGGGGTAAACAGGCGGATGGCGTAATCCGTGCCTATGAACAGCGTGGCCAGTTCGGTCGAGCGGATCAGGTTGTTGAGGTCGCTGGTGACCTGGTTCAATTCCTGGATTTTGAGTTCGTGCTCGGCATTGACGCTGAACAGTTCTTCATTGACCGAGTGCAGTTCTTCGTTGGTGCTCTGCAATTCCTCATTGGACGCCAGCATTTCCTCGTTGGTGGCCTGCAATTCCTCGTTGCTGGTTTCAAGTTCTTCGATCGTGCTCTGCAAGGATTCGCGCGCACGCTGCAGTTCCGACTCGAGCAACTGCATCTGTGTGTAAGTGGCCCGATCTATATCGATGGAGGTCGACTCGACCGCGTTGGGCTCTCCCCCGCTGGCCTGTTCGTATTCGCGAAACTCCAGCATGAAAAAGGTGCTGGAG
>JAEUNN010000815.1 GCA_016791085.1 Rhodocyclaceae bacterium
GCGGTGATTTTGCCCGCCGTGCCGGGCTTCTACCACCGGCCGCAAAGCGTGGCCGAAGTCGTGGATTTCGTCGTGGCGCGGGTACTCGATCAACTTGGCGTGCCGCACGATCTGATGGCGCGCTGGGGCGCCGGCCGGCGGCAGCAATGAAGGCGGCGGCGCGGGGTGGGCCGAGCGGTCTGGGCTATCCTTCAAGGAGGTACGGCGCCGGGCCGCGCATTTCATGCTCTTGGGATGGAACCGCGGCGTGCGCCGGCGCGTCGCGCGGAGGGGCCGCCGGGCGCAGGCGGGCAGGAGCGGACCGTCCACCGCTGTTACGCAATTTGCGAGCTGGACCGGCCTGGTTTGCGGCTGTCCGGACCGGTTTGGGGTAGGGGAGGCATGGCAAAGCAACTCGACGACCGTTCGGCCTTGCGTCCCGCGCGCCTGCCGATATTTCCGCTGCACTCGGTGCTCTATCCGGGCGGAGTGCTGCCGCTCAAAATTTTCGAGCAGCGCTATATGGAAATGGCCAAGCGCTGCCTGTCGGAGCGCTCCATGTTCGGCGTTTGCCTGATCGCGCGCGGCAATGAAGTCGGCGATCCGGCCGAACCGCATGCGGTGGGCAGTTCCGCGTCCATCGAACAATGGGACATGCAGCAACTGGGCGTGCTGCGCGTGGAAGCGCGCGGCGGCCAGCGCTTTCGCATACGCAGCCAGGCCGCCGATGCGTCCGGGCTGATACACGCGGAGGTCGAGTGGATAGCGCCCGAGCCTCTGCTGCCGGTGCCGGAGGCGCAGTCCGATCTGGTGCCGCTGCTGCGCGCGATCGCCGACGACATCGGGCCGCAGCGCTGGCCGCCGCCGCACGAATTCGACGATGCGGCCTGGGTGGGCTACCGCTATTGTGAAGTGCTGCCGATTCCCGCGCTGGCGCGCCAGAAACTGCTGGAATTGACCGACAGCATTAGCCGCCTGGAAATCATCCAGCGTTTTCTGAACCAGCGCGGCGTACTGAGCTAGTCCGGCGCCGCGCCGGCGGCGGCAAGGAGCAGGGTGCGCACCGGTGCGGGCAGCGCGGCAGAGGCGATCTGCCCGAGGTTCAGCCAGCGCCCGCGCGCTTCCGCCGCCCGATTTGCGCTACCTTCCACGGCGCATAGCCAGGCCTGCATGTGCAGCACGAAATGCGTGAATACGTGGCGCAGCGGCGCAAGTTCGCGCGCCGCGACCAGGCGCAGGCCCAATTCGCGCTGACACCAGTCGGCGGCGTCTGCGCCGGGCGGCAGTTCCGGCGGAACCAGCAGGCCGCCCCAAATGCCGGCAGGCGCGCGCGTTTCCAGATAAATTTCGTCGCCCAGACGGACGATCGCGTAGCGCGCGGATTTTTCCGGCTTGCTGCGGCGCGCGCGCGCTGCCGGCAATTGCGCGACGCGCCCGTCGGCGAGCGCGATACAGCTTGCCGCGACCGGGCAGTCCGCGCAGCGCGGCCGGGTGCGCGTGCATACGGTTGCGCCCAGGTCCATGAGGGCCTGGGTATAGCCCGCCATGCCGGATGCGGCCGGCAGTTGTGCCGCGGCGATTTCCCACATGCGCGTTTCCGTGGCGCGCGCGGCGGGGTCGCCGTCTATGCCGAAATGGCGTGCGAATACCCGCTTCACATTGCCGTCGAGTATGGGCGCGCGCGTGCCGTGGCAGAACGCCGCGATGGCCGCCGCGGTGGAGCGGCCGATGCCGGGCAGCGCCTCGATATCCGCAAGTTGCTCGGGAAACTGCCCGCCGTGGCGCTCCATCACGATGCCCGCCGCGCGGTGCAGATTGCGCGCCCGCGCGTAATAGCCCAGGCCGCTCCATAGCGAAAGCACGTCTTCCTGGCTGGCCGCGGCAAGTGCCGGCAGGTCCGGGAAGCGCGCCATGAAGCGCGCGAAATAGCCGGCGACCGTGGCCACCTGGGTTTGCTGCAGCATGATTTCGGACACCCAGACGCGGTA
>JAEUNN010000854.1 GCA_016791085.1 Rhodocyclaceae bacterium
TTCCCGCTTGAGTTCCTGGATTTCCCGATACGCGGCATCGACTTCGGCGCGCGTAGGCACGTTCATGGCCTCGCTCATGATCGCCACCACCTTGTGCGCGGCCTGCCGGTAGCGTGTCGCGGCACGTATCATTTTTGCCGAGGCCTGCAGGCCATCCTCCGACTGCATGGCATCGTGGGCCGCGGCGTCGACCACCTTGGCCCACAGGCGTATGAGCGCCGACACCGACTCTATGCTTTGCCCGCGCCCGGCCATGTCCGTGAGCTGCGTGCGCAGCCCGTCCACGCCCTTGCTCCAGATGCGCGCGATCACGCCCAGATATTCGGCCTGTGCCTGCTGTTTGGCGAGCGCGGCCGATTCCATGGTCTGCCAGGCCTCGCGCAGGTCGCGCGAGGGCGCCAGGCCGAGGGCATCCGCAACGGCGCCGAAAGTGCGCTCGGCACCGCTCACCAGGGAGCCGAGCACCGCGCCGTCCTGCCTGACAAAATTGTTCCAGGTGTTCAATGCGCCGCCGGGCAGCGCCAGCGGCAGGCTCAGCGCCTTGCCGAAATTGCCGAGTATTTCCGCGAACTGCCGCACCTGTGCGTCGCCGCTCAAGGGCAGCACGCCCAGCACCGGCGGCTGCATGATGTTGGCCGCCAATGCCTGCGCGTAAGCCTGATAGAGCGGCGCCAGCGTTTGCTGCGCACCGGCCAGGGCCTGTACGATCTGGGCGACCGGGAAGGGCGCGGCGGGTTTTGCGCCGTCCGCGTCCGCCCCCGCGGCGGCGGACGTTGCGGGCGCTGCCCCCGCGCCGGCCACCTGCCTTGCCGGCATGCCCGCAAATAGCCGCGGCAGCACGCCCAGCCACCAGTCGTACAACGCTTGCGCGGACTGTGCCGCGGCGGAAGGAATGTCGTTGGTCATGTTGGGAGCCTGGTGTGGTTCCGGCCGGTTTCACTACAGGCTGCTGGTCAGGTGGCCACCGTCGACCACCAGCACCGAGCCCGTCATGTAGCTGGACGCATCCGATGCGAGCAGCAGCAACGGTCCGTCGAGTTCTTCCGGGCGGCCGATGCGGCGCTGCGGGATGCGCTTGATCAGCGCCTGGCCGGCCTCGCTGGCGAAAAATTCGCGATTGATGCCGGTTTCGATGTAGCCCGGCGCCAGCGCATTGACGCGGATTTTGTTGCGCGCGAGTTCCAGCGCCATGGCGCGCGTGAGGTGGGTAAGCCCGGCTTTGGATGCGACATAGGCCGGCACTTGCCCGGCCACGCGCAAGCCGACGATGGACGTAATGTTGATGATGCTGCCGCCTATGCCCCGGGCCACCATGTGCCTTGCCGCTGCCTGGGCTACCCGCCAGGCGCCGTTCAGATTGACTTCTATGACCGACTGCCAGTCTTCTTCGCTCTGTTCCAGCAGCGGCCGGGTCACGGCCAGGCCGGCGTTATTGACCACCACGCTGACCGGCCCGAGCTTTTCCCCCGCCTCTTCAAACCCTGCGCGCACACTTTCCGCATTGGTCACGTCCAGCCGCACGGCGGCCGCCATTCCGCCTTCGGCCACTATCTGCTGCAGCAATGGATTGGGGTCGCGGACGCGGCGTTCCGCCAGCGCCACCCTGGCGCCGGCGCGCGCCAGCGTCAGCGCGAAGTGGCCGCCCAGGCCGCCCGTGGTGCCCGTAACCAACGCGCATTTTCCCGCCAGTACCTGTTCCATCGTTTCGCTCCTTGATTTCGTTCCTAGCGCGCCGCCGGTGCTCAGTCCGCGGCAGTGAGCAACTTCGGATTGCTGATCGCCAGGCGTCCTTCGACCGACGCGTGAAGGGCGGCGATCAGATCGTCGCGCCGCGTGTGATCGAACAGGCCGAGGCGGATATACTTGGCGAGCGCGCGCCGCATGGCCGGCAAATCGAGGTCCTGCCCGCCTGTGCCTAGCAAGTCCAGTAATGCCGCTCTTTTGAATTCCGAGTGGGTCGCGCGGTATAGACGGCAGCCGCACGGATGCGGCCCTTTGGGCAAAACGAGCCGCCGTGCCGTTGCTGACTGCCGTCGCTCAAGTACGCGGCGCGCTCTTGTCTCCAAGGCTGCATGCCGCATTTAGCCGCACTCAGCCTTGGTCCAACGTATGGGGTCCAAGGCGGTGTCAATAAGCACCCAGATCGACTCACCTGGATTTAAAAAGAGACCGTTTTTCAGATTGCTGCGCAGTTCCAGTGCGGCACAATTGAACGCCACTCCGGCCGGCAGCAGTGCGGCAATAAGCTCGCGGGATTTACGGTGTTGCATCGTGGGGCTCCGATAGTCAGTGTCGAGGAAATCCGCACCGCCGCGCCTGGCGGCGGCCGGCAAGCAAGCACGTCGGACTCAGGACTGGCGCCATTTGCGCTCGGCGTCGTCCCAGCTAGCCAGCGCCTGCAAATCCGGCACCCAGGCCAGACCGGACTTGGCATCGCCCGACACCGCTTCCGGCGTCACCAGCACGTCCAGCAGGGCCGGGCGGTTGGCCAGCGCGCGCTCTATGGCGGCCGGCAAATCTTCGGCGCGCTCCACACGCTCGGCGTGCAGGCCGAAGGCGCGCGCCATGGCGGCGTAATCGGCGAACTGCAGGCGCGTGCCGACCACCTTGCCAAAAGACTCCTGCTGGTCGCGCACTTCGATCGCCCAAGATCCGTTGTTGGCAACCACGACCAGCAGGGGTACACAATGACGCGCCGCCGTATCGATTTCCATGGCGTTGAAGCCAAATGAGCCGTCGCCGGTGGCCACCACCACGGTACGGTCCGGACAAGCCAGCGCGGCGCCTATGCCGAACGGAGTGCCCACGCCTATGCAGCCCAGCGAACCGGGATCGAGATAGGTGGTGGCGGGCAGCGCGACGCGCGCAAAGCTCAGGAAATCGCCGCCGTCGGCAACGATCACGGCATCTTTCGGCAGTGCGTCGCGCAGCGCCGACAGCAGGCGGTTGGGATGCATGCGGCCGTCGCTGCCGGGCGCCGCGGCGCGCAGCGAACTGACGAGTTTTTGTGCACGCTCTTCGTGCTTGGCGCGATAGCCGCGCGCCCAGTCGCGGTCGGTGGCGGGCGGGCGCTCGCCGGCCGCATCGAGTATCGCCTCCAGCGCGGCGGCCGGGCTTGCAAACAGTTCGGCCGCACCGCGGCGGTTGTCGCGCAGTTCGGCGGCACAGTCGGCGATGCGCACGAATTGCGCGGCGCCGAACACCGCGGGCGATCCATAGGCCAACTGGAAATCCAGCCGCCGGCCTACGGTCAGTACCACGTCCGCGTCGCCCATGACGGTACCGCGCATGGCGCCAACCACGGACGCATGTTCGTCCGGGATCAGGCCGCGGCTTTCTCCGGTGTCCAGGTACAAAGCGCCCAGACGGTCCAGCAGGCGCGTGAGGGGTGCGCCCGCGCCGCGCGCGCCGCGACCGGAAATGACCAGCGGGCGCCGGGCCGACCAGAGGAGATCGACGACCCGGCGCACCGCCCCCAGTTCGGGCAGCAACACTTGCCGCGCCTTGGGCGCGAAGTGTTCTGGGAGTTGCACTGCGCGTGGAACTTCAGCACGTAGCGTATCGACCGGGAAATCCAGATATACCGGCCCGGGATCGCCACCCTGGCCGAAAGCGCGCGCTACCGCCTCGTCCAGTTCCTGCAACACCAAATCCGGCTCGCGCACGGTGCGGGCATAGCGCGTGAGCGGACGTACGAAATCCGTGTGCGTCATGTCCTGCAATGCACCGCGGTTTTCCTGCGCGCGCGGCGGCGTGCCGGACAGCAGGAGCACCGGCGCGCGCGCCACGTGCGCATTGGCAAGACCGGTCATGGCATTGGTGACGCCGGGGCCGGCCGTGATCAGCGCTACCCCGAGATTGCCGGTAAGTTCGGCGTGTGCGTGGGCCATATAGACGGCGGCGCGCTCGTCGCGCACGTCGATGATTCTTATGCCTTCCGCGTCGATGTTCATCCACAAGGGCATGATGTGGCCGCCGCACAGCGCGAATATGCGGTCGACGCCGCGCGCCTTGAGGAAGCGGGCGATCACCGCCGCCGCGCAATTTTCCGGAAGCCTGGGTGCAGCACTCATCGCAAATTCTCCATCGGAGCCAAAGCCATGGTGGCGGCAGCTGGCGACGGGATCGCCATTGCCGGCAGGCCGCGCGGATTCCGCCGCAGCGCGCACTATCGATATTAGGTGGCCGAACGGGCACCCGCCCGCGCCGCCGCGCCGGCGGGACGGCTGCGCGCCGTCCCGCAGCGCCCTGTCAAAATACCCAGGCGAAGCGCATGTTGAAATTGTTGGATACGCCCATGTTCTTGCCATCGATGCCGCCCTCATAAGGGACGGACAGGTCGTAGGTTGGCGCCAGGTGGAACATCACGCCTATCGCACCGGCCCATTCGTGCGCGCGCTTGCTGCCGTCGCGAGCGCTTTGCCAGTGGTAGTCGATACCGACATAGGGCTCGACCAGCTGGCTCACGCGCTAGCTGAAACGGTTGTTGAGCGACCAGATATCCCCCGGCCGCGGCGTCCCCTTCACTTCCACCGTGCCCTTCAGTTCGGTGGCCAGATTGCCGGTCCAGTTGAACTTGTCGAACTGTCCATCCCAGAATATGGTCGCCACGACATTCCAGCGCGTGCTGCGCCGATCGCGGTCGCCATGCGGCACACTTGCGATCGGCTTGTCGGTCGCCGGGTTCAGCACCCCTATGGTTTTACCGGCCCATTCGACCCACTTGCCGTCGATATGGTTACGGTAGGTTTTACCCATCATGTCACCTCATGTTCAAACGCGATATCGGG
>JAEUNN010000860.1 GCA_016791085.1 Rhodocyclaceae bacterium
GAAATTGCCGACCTGCTGGTGTCGTTCAACCGCGCCGGGGTTACGGTGATGGTGACCAGTCACGACACGCCCCTGTTCGGCGCCCACGCCACGCGCCGGCTGGTGCTGGATCATGGACGCCTGATTGCATGAACCCACATTCCGCAGCCGACCGCTTGGCTGGCTCGATAAAGCCCGGAAATGCTTGATTTCCTTTCCCCGTCGCGAGCGCACCGTGCCGGTGAGCCCCGCCACGCACGCGATGGCACGACCGGCGCGCCGCCTGTCGTCCTTGCTCATCCTTGCACGCAGCGTGCATGCACGTCGTCGCGCCTGGCCAGACGAGGTGCCAGCCACAGCCTGGCATGCGCACAACCGAGGAATGCCGATTGAAATCCTGGCTCGCCCATCACGCCCAGGCGGCTTTGCGCGCGCTGTCGCGCCTGGCGGCCGCGCCGCTGGGCAGCCTGCTCGCCTGCCTGGTGGTGGGTGTCGCAGCCGTGCTGCCGGCCGGCGGCTGGCTGCTGCTGGACAATATCGGGCGGCTCGCCCAAAAAGCCGCCGTGGCGCCGCAAATTTCGGTATTCATGGCCAATGACGCCAGTCCGGCCGAGGTCGCGGCGGTGGACAAGGCGCTGCGCGCCCAGGTGCGGGCGGTCGAATTCGTATCGCGCAAAAGCACCTTGCAGCGCATGCGCGCCGCCGAAGGCATGGCTGCGGTGCTGGACGCGCTGCCGGACAATCCGTTTCCCGATGCATACATCGTGACGCCCGGGACGGACGAACTTGCCACCCTGGAGCGCCTGCAGGCCGGCTTCGCAAGCCTGCCCAAGGTGGAGCACGTACAGCTCGATTCAGCCTGGGTGCGCCGTCTGAATGCTTTCGTGACGCTTGCGCAAACGGCCTTGTGGCTGTTGGGCGGCCTGCTCGGCAGCGCGCTGGTTGCCGTCACTTTCAATACCATACGCCTGCAAATTCTGACCCAGCAGGAAGAAGTGCGCCTGAGCCGCCTGCTCGGTGCCACCGCAACCTTCATACGGCGGCCGTTCTACTGGTACGGCGCCCTGCAGGGGCTGGGCGGGGGGCTCGTGGCCTGGGCGCTATTGTGGCTGTGCGCGCGCTGGCTCGCTCGGCCGGCGCAGGAACTGGCCGGCCTGTACAGCCTGGATTTCGCGCTGCACGCTTTGCCGCCCCAGGCGGTGCTGGGCCTGCTCGCGATTACCGCCGCGCTGGGTTGGCTGGGCGCCGCGGCCTCGCTGTGGAGACACATGGCGGATTGAGCGCGGCGACGTTTGCGCGCCGGCCGCGGCGGCGTAAATTAGCAATGAATCATCGAATATCCGGAGAACCCGTATGCAACGCCCCAAGGTAGATGTGAGCGGCCTGTTGTCGCGCCTGGCCCTGTTCGCGGAAATCGACCCATCCCATCTGGCGGCGATCGTCGAACACACGACCGAACACAAGCTCGACAAGGGCGAAATGCTGTTCCACAAGGGCGACCCGGCGCGCGGCTTCTACGTCGTGGTGTATGGCCAGATCAAACTGGCTTTTCCGTCCATGCACGGCAACGAAAAGGTCGTCGCCATCGTCGGCAGCCAGGACAGTTTCGGCGAGGCCGGCATGTTCATGGAACGCACCTTCCCGGTGTTTGCGGAGGCGCTCACGGATACGCTGGTATTGCACATTTCCAAAGGCCCCATGCTGGAACTGATAGAACGCGAACCCATGTTCGCGCGCCGCATGCTGGCCGGACTTTCGATGCGCCTGCGCCAGTTGATCCAGGACGTGGAGGCGTATTCGCTGCAATCGTCTTCGCAGCGGCTGATCGGCTATCTGCTGCAACTCGTGACCGACCCGGAACAAACCAGCGGCCGCGCCGAAATCGACCTGCCGACGACCAAACACGTGATCGCTTCGCGCCTGAATCTGACGCCGGAAACCTTTTCGCGCATCCTGGCCGACCTGAGCCACCGCCGGCTGATAGAAGTGCAGGGCAAGCACATCGTGCTGAACGACCTGCAGAAACTGGCGCAGTACGGGGCTTAGTCCGCGGCCCCATCGGTAGCCGCGGCGGCCGCCGCAGGGCGCGCATCCGGCGTCGTGCCCCGCAGCATTCAGCCGGGCTTGCGCCAGGCCGCGGGCCAGTCGTCGAAATGCTCCACTTCCTGGCCGGCGACGATAAGCGTGTACATGGGTTCGGCCGGAAAGTCGTTGATGCGCAACTGCCAGGGCAAACCATCCACGTCCGCCGCGTAAGGCGTGATGGCGTTACCCGTGCCGCGCCAGGTCACGCGGCGCGCGAGGCGGCTGGGGATTTTGCTCACTGGCCGGTGGTCGGGGTTACGTTGAAGCGGGCATTGTATTCGGCATTGGTGCGGTTCGAACTGCCGATGAT